>CAJXMP010000026.1 GCA_913056515.1 uncultured Lewinella sp. | reverse complement strand
CCCATGCCACCAGAACGATCCGATACAAAATACAGCACTTCATATTTACCCTCATAAACAACAAAAGGATGAATATTTAATGCTCCAGGTAAATTTATATAACGATCCAAAGCCCTAGCCTCAGTCCAGGCACCGCCAATTAATTCGGAATAGTAAATTTCACAATGCAATTGATCTTCCCACCACTCTCCATCATAATTATCACAAACACTAAAGTAAAACTTAGTATAATCTGGCGAAAAACTACCGTAGGCATAGTTCTTTTGCCGAATCAATGGCAGGGATTCTGGCACAGTAGCTTCAGTCCAACGATCTGTTTCATCTATTTCACTCCTAAAAAGTTGTATGTTATCTGTACGATTAGATGAAAAATATAACAGTGAATTATTAATCGGAATGGGTGCAAAGTCTTGATCGGAAGAATTAATCTGATCGCCAAGCCAATCGACTTGAAATGAATCGCTATGACCCATATTGACACCGGTACGGCCTATCTCACATCCCTTAATTTCATTAGCCACAAAAGTCTTCATCTGCTGTTGATCCCCTCCGTTATAGTCTGCATAAAACACAGAGAAAGCTTCCAAGGCCTCATTATAATTACCTAAAGCCTTTTCTGCTAAACCATAATAGTATAATACCTTGGGATATAGATTTGACTTATCCTTGATAGGCTCTAAACAGGCTATTGCTCGCTTGTAGTCTCGACCAATAACAAAGTACTTGCCCGCAAAATAGCTCAACTCCTTATTGGAAGGTTTAGCCTCAGCAGCCTGCTGATATTTTCGTGCTGCAGTCAAGTATTGACCCTCCTGCTTTAAAGTTTCAGCCTCGTTGAAGTACGAACGCCAGCTTTTCGTTTGACCGTCTAATGAAACAGAACAAACAAACATTAGCCCCACAATCCATGCCCAAATGCTGAACCTCGTATTCATTGCTGAAGTATTTTTGAGTTAACTTGATATTCATTAAATATAATCAACTATTCGATAAATATCAGTAATTGTATTTAAGTACATTATTTCGAGCGCTCCAATAAAAGCTGCTCTATGACCTTTGGATAATGTCTGTGTTCTAGTGTCAATACTTTCTTCGCCACATCAGCTGCTTGATCCGTTTCTTCCAAATCCACTGATGCTTGAAAAATAATTCCCCCGTCATCATACACTTCATTTACATAATGGATGGTCATTCCACTTTTTCCTACGCCTGCCTCCACAACTGCTTGATGCACATGCATACCATACATACCTTTTCCTCCAAAATCAGGAAGTAAAGCTGGATGTATGTTAATGATAGCATTTGGAAAGGCCTTCACCATATCTGCAGGTATCTTTTTTAAATAACCCGCTAACACAATCAAACTAATACCCCGCTCTTTTAGGAAATCAA
This sequence comes from uncultured Lewinella sp., assembly GCA_913056515.1. Lineage (GTDB taxonomy): Bacteria > Bacteroidota > Bacteroidia > Chitinophagales > Saprospiraceae > AM-2324. Next base: position 20,991 of record CAJXMP010000026.1, on the reverse strand, counting down.
TTAACAACATGGGATTTTCCAATTCCGCTCGACTGATCAACTTAGTATGTATACCGAAGGACGCTGCCATGTCCAAAGCCTTTGCCGAAGGCTTATTGGACAATAAACAATTGACTTTTATACTTTCATGCTCATCAAAATATTGAATGATTGCTTTTGCATTTGACCCCGTTCCTGAGGCAAAGATTGCAATTTGATCCATGCTGCTGCCTTTTTATAAATTACTGTTTTCCAATCAAAAATATCTAATAAAACCCACTGAATTACCCTACTTGTATCATTAGACACCCCCATTTAATCAAAAAAATAACAAACATTTAGGCTATAACTCTTTTTTTTATGGTCCTTTTGTTATTTTTGAGGCGATTCAAGATTAAAATTTAAGAACGATTGATTTAACTTGAACTACCATTCACTAAAAAATGAGAATCATGAAAATTGCAATTAAGCCTGTAATATTAGGATTGGCTATTTGTGCTACTTTAACTTCTTGTGTATCTAAAAAGAAATATGATACACTTCAAGGTGAGAAAGATGCTTTGGCTCAATCACTTGCTGAAAGCCAAGACCGTATCAAAACATTAGAAGAGCAAAATGAAGCATTAACTGCTGATAAAGATGCCCTTACTGCTGACCTTAATCAAGTTAAGGAAGACCTTAAGATGACTATGGCACAAGTAGAAGAAATCAAAGGACTTGTTGCTGCTAAAGAAGCTGAGATCTCTAAGATCCAGGGAGATATCAAAACAGCATTCGCTGGTTACGAAGAAGCTGGTTTGACAATCGAAGCATCAAACGATCAAATCCTTATTTCAATGCCAGAACAAGTTTTATTTAGAAGTTCTTCTGCATCACTAGACAAAGGTGACAGAGAAATTATCGCAAAACTTGCTGAGGTACTTAAAGCTGATGCTTCTCTTTCTGTAATCGTTGAAGGTCACACGGATAACGCTAAAATGAAAGAGGGTGTTGGATACGATAACTGGGATCTTTCAGTTAGACGTTCAATGACAGTTGTTCGTACATTGATCAGAGAAGGTGTTGCTCCTGAGCAAATCACTGCTGCTGGATCAGGTGAGTACAACCCAGCTGTTACTGAAGATGCATCTTCAAAAGAAGCTAGAGAGGCGAACAGAAGAACTGAGTTCATCATCGTTCCAAATCTTTCTGAGCTTTTCAAAGTATACAAAGGATAATTTAACCACTCCTTTTAATACTTTACAATTAGGCAAGTCTGCATGCAGACTTGCCTACTTTTTTTATCCAATGCCCGTACACAAAGGAATATAAGCAATCAATGCTTCCCCTCAGTTTCACTTAAGATTTCTCAGGCGGCTTTGGAGAAATCAGCTTCAAATTTGGAGGATTTTGGAATTAAAAAACAAAAAAAAGTCTCGAAGAAATTCGAGGCTTTTTTTTTGAACCTATATTTACCTTACCTTGTTAGCCCATGTACAAAAACAAGTAAAATGACCAAAATAGCTCAGCGTAAAACCTACCAATCTCCCTTTCCAGTACACACGTACACACTGGATAATGGCCTTCAAGTAATGCTTAGTCCGAATAAACTAGAACCCAGAATCCAGACCAATATCGTTGTTAAGGCAGGATCTAAACACGATCCCGATGATTGTACAGGCCTAGCGCACTATTTTGAACACATGATGTTTAAAGGGTCTTCTAAATTAGGGACTATCAACTGGGAAGAAGAATCGAAATTGCTTCAAGAAATTGAAGCACTGTATGAAGCCCACCGCCAAACTCAAGACCCAGCTGAACGAAAAGCACTCTATCAAAAGATAGATCAACTCTCCAATAAAGCTGCCAGCTTTGCGGTGCCAAACGAGTATGACAAAATAGTCAGTGAAATTGGTGCAAAAGATACCAATGCCTATACCTGGGTTGAACAAACCGTATACCTGAATAATATTCCATCCAATCAATTAGCCAACTGGCTCAAATTGGAAGCAGAACGCTTTAGACATGTTGCTCTTCGACTATTCCACACGGAATTAGAAACCGTTTATGAGGAATTCAATATCACCCAAGACTCTGATCCAAGAAAAGTCAATAAGGCCATCAACGAAATCCTTTTCCCTACCCACCCTTATGGTACCCATACCACTATTGGACGAGGAGAGGACCTCAAAGCACCCTCCCAATCTGCAATACAAGCTTTTTTTAGCCAATACTATGTCCCAAATAATATGGCCATCTGCCTATCAGGAGATTTTGAAGTGGAGGAAGCATTAGAAGCCATTGAAACCTATTGGGGAGGCTTCCAAGCCGCAGAAGTGCCCGCATTTGAGTTTACGGAGCAACCAAATCTAGATCAAGCCGTAACTAAGGAGGTTTATGGCCAAAATGCACCTTTTGTTGAAATAGCGTGGAAAATTCCTGGGTCCAATGCACAAACACTACCCTATTACGAGTTTATAACCAGCATATTACAAAATGCACAAGTAGGTCTAATCGATTGGATAAAAAGAGAACAAAAGGTACTGACCGCGAATGCCTACATGTATATGTTCAAAGACTACTCGTCTTTAAGGATATCCGCACAGCCTATTCAAGGGCAGAGCTTGGAAGCAGTCAAAGATATTTTGTTGGATGTTTTTGATAAGCTAAAAAATGGAGCATACCCAGACTGGATTATTGAAGGTATCATCAAAGACATCAAACTGTCCATGATTAATCAAGCGGACTCGAATAGCGATAGAAGTAATATCATGACTCAATTCGCTATCTGGGATGTGGATTGGGAACATATGGATAATAGAATGCAGCGTCTGGAGCAAATCACTAAAGAGGATATTACCCAATTTATTCGAGAACACATATCCGCAGCACCAGCTATCATCTACAAAAAGCAAGGAGATGATCCAAGTGTATTAAAGATGGAGAAACCCCATATCACTCCATTACCCATGAACAAAGAAACGCAGTCTGATTTCGCCAGTGAAATATTGAGCTACCAGCCCGATGTAATACCTACCCATTTCCTAGATCTCAAAAGTTCAATAGAAGCCATTGATCTCAATAATGGTTGTACGCTTCATTATCAAACCAATCAATATAATGACCTATTCAAAACAACCCTGCATTGGGAACTAGGTAAGAGCAATAAAAAAGAAGTGGCCCTACTAGGTGCTATCATGAATTATATGTTCACAACTAATTACAACCAAGAAGAGCTACAAAACAAACTCTTCCAAAAAGGATTGTATATCAGCAGCAAATGCAGCGAAGAAACGCTTATGGTCTCCATTCAAGGGCTTAGTGACACCTTTGAGGAGGCTATCCTAATCCTTAAGGAGGTGCTCACTACAGCTAGCATCGATGAGCAAGCCTTGTCCAATATCAAGCGAGATATTTTTCAATCTAGAATCAATGCACTAACCAATAAACAGGTCATCTTACGTAATGGTCTAATGAATTATATCAAATTTGGACCGGATAATCCCTTCACGGATCGCTTAGATACAGCTCAACTCATTGATATAGATGTACAAGCTATTGAAGCATTAATCCATCAACTCTTGGAATATCCATTTACCTGCTATTGCTATGGGTCATTCTCCTTAGAAGAATGCAAAAATCAAATCCAACAAATTACGGATGCTAGCCATGTGCACAGAGCTATTCCTACATTAAAAGAATTTGTTCAAGCACCCGTGCAACAAAATCAAATCTTCACCTTGGATTTCCCAATGGTTCAAACCGATATCTTATTCCAGGCTAAAATAAATGAGACCTTCGACCTAGACCTATATGTATTGTCTGAATGGTATAATCAATACTTCGGATATGGCCTATCATCCATCATGTTCCAAGAAATTCGAGAAGCAAAAGCTTACGGATATGCTACCTATGCTTATGCAAGCAGTCCAGGTAAAAAGAATCAAGCGCATAACCTTACAGCCTATTTAGGCACTCAACCAGATAAGGTCAATACCGCCATTCCAGATATCCTTGAATTGCTTAATAATATGCCGGTAGTGCCTAACCAAATGGAGCAAGCTAGACAATCCATACTCAAAAATATTGAATCCAGCCGAATCAATAAATCCAATATCTATTGGACCTGGCTCAAGAATAATAAGTTGGGCTACGATGAGGATGTTCGTGCCTTAACCTATGAAAAACTAAAAGCCGCTACTCAACAAGATTTGATTAATTTCCATCAGGAAGTAATCAAAAACAAAGCGTATAATATTGTACTAATGGGTCCAATAGATCAATTAGATTTAGACTACATTGCTACCTTTGGGACTATTCAAAAGCTGAGTGTAGAAGACGTCTTTGGATATTCTGAAGAAGATATTAAACAAGCTTTGGCAAAATTATAGACATGCTTCCTTTATCGCCTATTCAATTACTGGAATCAGAACTATATACCAAGAAAAAACTTCAAGTTTGGGTAAAACGGGATGAACTCATTCACCCGCTGATATCCGGAAATAAATGGCGTAAGTTACAATACAACCTAGAGGCATTTAAACAGCTCGGGAAAAAGCACCTACTCAGTTTTGGAGGTGCTTTTTCCAATCATTTACTTGCGCTTGCTGCTGCTGCCCAAAAACATCAAATAAAAGCAACTATTATCATTCGAGGTGATGGTTATGATGACCATAATCCTACCCTAAGATTAGCTCGGGAAATGGGTTTAAATCTTGTTTTTATAGATCGAGCTAATTATAAAAAAAGAGAAGATCCTGCCTTTCAACAACAACTAATGGACCAATACCAAGCAGATTTCCTTCTACCCGAAGGAGGAACCAATGCATGGGCATTGAAGGGATGTAGAACCCTAGTAGATGAAATAACCTTTCAATTATCAGCTGAGCCAGACTTTATCTGTGTTGCTGCAGGAACCGGAGGAACAAGTGCTGGTATATTGGAACAAACCAAACAGACCAAAGTCCTTGTTTTCCCCGCTTTAAAAGGTGATTTTATGGAAAAAGCTATCCGTAATATCAGCAAAACAAAACTTCCAACCTTTCAATGTTTTAATCAATATCACTTTGGAGGATACGCCAAATTCAAACCCGAACTAATCCAATTCATAAACCAGTTCCACCAAGCACATAACATCCTTTTAGATCCTGTATATACTGGAAAAATGTTCTTTGGATTAGAAGATTTAATCCAGCAGGATTATTTCCCGGAGGGCTCAAGCATTGTAGCAATCCATACGGGCGGTCTGCAAGGAAACTTAGGATTTAATTATCGATTCGGCAATCTTATTCCTAGTCCTGAGCTATAAGCTCATCTAATGGCATACGAATTAATTGATCTGGATACAAGGCATAGAACATGCCATCTTTAATAGCAAAAGCGTGTAGAGGAGCTGAAAACTGAGTCAAAAAAAGACGATCCGGGTTTTTGGTAGATAAATCCATAGCATATAATCTATCCGATTCGTATATGTAAAGTATCCCCTCATCCATGGCTGTTAACGCACTAGGATCTAATTGAATCTTTCGATCTAGATACCCAAAAAAGTCAAATACACAAACCAAGCCGTCAGCCGTTGTTAAAATCAATCGATCATCAGTTTCTCGGATAGAAGTTACTACAGGATAACCCCCCAAAACAAAGTTCAAATCAGAACTCTCATATAGACGAGTGCCCGCTTGATTAATGCGAAGTACTTTATTTTCGTCTCTGGAGAACACCCAAAATCCACCTAATGACGCTGAACCCACTGCCTGCACATTCGGGAGATTTAAAAAATCTAAATCAATCTCCACTGCCGCACTCAACATCTCATCAAACAAGCTAATTCGATTAACATCAGGGAAGAAGGCCAAGGGTTTCATTGGATCATTCAAATCTAATTGTAGGGCATTCCCCCATACATTAATCTGATTGTAGGCCAGCAAATCAAGTTTGGCATCATAACACCAAGTATCTCCTTGTTGTGCCTCGATAAGAATAAGTCTATTGAGTGGATCGACCTCAAAGTTAGTGGCCTCCAGCTTCAAGGTATCTTGAGCAAAAATACAGGTAGGTAAGAGCAATAAAAACCAACTATTCAGCACCAAATACTTGCCCATCCGGATGTTCAAAGAAAAGGATCTCCAATTCTTGACCATTGAAGCGAGCATAGGAGTTATTATATAGCCACTCCCCCAAGTTAACATAGGTACTCTTCTCATTAATTGACCTGCTTATACATAAATGTCTGTGTCCGAAGATAAAATAGTCAATTTCAGGATTTTTTTCTAGCTCAGATTGAGCATATTGAAACAACCACTCTTTATCATCACCCAAATAACGATATTCCTCCTTAGAAGATTGTCTACTCTTTTTGGAAAGCATACTGGCTAATGGAATCCCAAGATTTGGGTGTAACCAACCAAACAAAAATTGACATATCCGATTACGGAAGATCTTTTTAATCACCTTATAGGTATAATCCCCAGGCCCATATCCATCTCCATGTCCTATAAAAAAAGTTTTACCGCCAAAAGAGCGCAGGATGTGATCCGAATGAATCTGAACGCCCAATTCTTTCTTAAAATAATCGAACATCCACATATCGTGATTCCCTAGAAAAAAATGCACTTCGATGCCTTGAGCGGTTAAGTCTGCCACCTTAGTGAGAAATCTGAAATAACCTTTAGGAACTACATATTTGTATTCAAACCAAAAATCAAAAATATCCCCTACTATACATACAACTGTAGCATCTGAGCTGATTTGATCCAGCCAGCGTACAATTTGCATTTCCCGCTCAGCACTACTCAGACGTGCGTCTAACCCTAAATGAAAATCACTGGCGAAATAAATCATGAAGCAACAAGCTTTTATTATTCGCTACAAAATGGTAATATATTTTCGCTTTCTGAAATAAAATTTAAAGCATCCAATCTAAAAGTGCTAAGTTTGAGAAAAATAAAAGACGGACTGATATGAATTTTGATCTGACAGGAAAAAATGCATTAGTATGCGGATCTAGTAGAGGAATAGGCAAAGCAGCAGCTATTGAACTCGCTGCATTGGGAGCCAATGTTACACTGGTTGCTCGAAATATTGAAAGACTTGGATCAGTTTTAGAGGCTTTAGACCATACGAAGGGACAAAACCATGATTTCTTCTCAGCGGATTTCTCCGATCCAGCAGATTTACAGAAAAAAGTCAATGGATTAGCAGCTCAAAAAAACATCCATATCCTCATCAATAATACCGGAGGACCTGCTGGTGGCCCAGCACATCTAGCTCAGCTAGAAGAATTTAGCTCAGCCTTTAATAATCACCTCATATGTAACCATATCCTAGTGCAAGCCTTGATGGATGGCATGAAAAAAGAAGGCTACGGTCGTATCATCAATGTGATTTCAACTTCAGTTAAGCAACCTCTAGATGGCCTAGGTGTCTCTAATACTATCAGAGGAGCTGTTGCGAATTGGTCCAAAACACTTGCAAATGAACTAGGTGCCTTTGGAATTACAGTTAATAATGTACTGCCAGGAGCCACCTTAACCGATAGACTTCAAGAAATAATAGAGGCTAAAGCCGCAAAGACTGGCAAACCAGTTGAAGACATTCAGAAAGCCATGCAGGCAGCAGTTCCTATGAAACGATTCGCAAAACCAGAAGAGATAGCTGCAGCTATCGCTTTCTTAGCTAGTCCTGCAGCTTCTTACATCAATGGAATAAATGTTCCAGTTGATGGTGGTAGAACGAAATCATTATAATTTGTTCGCATGGACTTGAATTATAAAGTTTTTGGATCAGGTGAACCTATTATTATCCTACACGGTCTATTTGGCACCTTGGATAATTGGCAAACAGTAGCCAAAAAACTTGCTGATCAATATATGGTATACATTGTAGATCAGCGTAATCATGGTAGATCACCCCATGTGGAAGACCATAATTATAAAGCGATGGCTGAAGACCTCGCTTCTTTTATGGAAGAAAACTGGATACACCATGCACATGTTATAGGGCATTCCATGGGAGGTAAAACGGCTATGCAATTTGCAGTAGACTTCCCCGATATGCTAGACAAATTAGTAGTGGTTGATATAGCGCCCAAAAAGTATAAAGGAGGGCACCAAACAATATTTGAAGCACTACTTTCCGTTAATTTAGAACAAGTACAAGAGCGAAAAGAAGTAGAAACTCAATTGAGTAAGTACATTGATGATGTAGGTGTGCGCTTGTTTTTAATGAAAAACTTGAGTAGGAAAAAGGAAGGTGGATTTGCATGGAAAATGAATCTCCAGGAGATTTACATCAATTATTCAAACATCTTAGATGAGATAATAATTGACCCAGCTGTAAGTAATGAGACACTTTTTGTCAACGGAGGAAAATCAGCTTATGTATCTTTAGAAGATCAAGCATTTATTAAAACTTGTTTTACCCATGTTCAATTTCAAACGATAGCAGATGCTGGACACTGGGTACATGCCGAACAACCACAAGCCTTAATCCATTGTTTGAATAGTTTTCTAGACCAATAAGACTACAATATGAAAATAACATTCCTAAAACGTAAAAAGTGGGTTCTCATAAGTCTCGTCTTTATCCTATTGACCTCTGCTTTCACCTTGAATAGCAACAGGTATTATGAGATCGCGAAGAACTTAGAGATATTCTCCAATATCTATAAAGAAATCAACATGCTTTATGTGGATGACTTAGATCCTGGGGAGCTGATGAAAACAGGCGTAGATGCCATGTTGGAATCCCTTGATCCATACACTAATTATATCAGTGAAGCTGATATTGAGGGTTATAGACTGACTACTACAGGAAAATATAAAGGAATTGGAGCTAGTGTAAAATCAATCGATGGTTTTCCAACGATCATGAGTATTCATATAGACTCCCCGGCGGATAGATCTGGAATGAAGGTTGGAGACCAATTCTTATCCATAAATGGTAATGCAGTTGAAGGAAGAACCTTTGATGAAGTAGAAGCCATTTTGAAAGGTTCACCAGGAACAATAGTCAATTGCAGCATCAGACGAGCGGGTAGTGAAGCACCATTAAATATTGATTTAATCCGAGATGATGTCATTATTGAAAATGTTCCCTTCTATGGCATGGTGCACGATAAAATAGCCTACATCTCCTTAACTACCTTTACTCAAGGAGCAGGAAAAAATATCAAGGATGCCTTGAATGAACTTAAAAAAGACCATGAGGTGGAAGGCGTAATTCTTGACCTAAGAAATAACGGTGGAGGTCTTTTATTAGAGGCTGTTAATATTTCAAACATATTTATTCCAAAAGGAGAATTGGTCGTATCAACCAAAGGGAAATCGCCTGAATGGGATAAAAGCTTTGTGACACAGGCAACAGTAGTTGATCCAGATATCAAATTGGCCGTATTGATCAATAACAGATCTGCCTCTGCCAGTGAAATCGTAAGTGGTGTTGTTCAAGATTATGATCGAGGTGTATTGGTAGGTCAACGATCATACGGAAAAGGTCTAGTCCAAAATACCAAAGACGTAGGCTTTAACTCCAAGGTAAAAGTAACAACAGCAAAATACTATATCCCATCTGGGAGATGTATTCAAAGTGTAGAATATAAAGATGGAGAACCTGTTGATATCCCAGATGATGAACGGGCTAAATTCCAAACTAAAAATGGAAGGATGGTATTAGATGGTGGTGGAGTTCTCCCAGACTTTATCCTAGATAAACCGAAGCAGGATGCGTTTATGAACGCATTGGAAGAACAATACATGATATTCCATTTTGTCAATACGCATTTCGCCAATGTAGATTCTATTCCCAATCTAGCAGACTTCCAATTTGATGATTGGACCGCATTTACCAACTTCTTAAAACAAGAAGATTTCCAATACCAGACAGAAACGGAAGTCACACTAGAATCGCTTAAAACAGAAGCTGATAAAGAATCGCTTGAACTAGCTAATGCTTACGCATCCATTTCAAAAGCTATCGACCAGCAAAAAGGTGCTGCACTTGAAAAAAACAAGGCCAGTATCATAGATAGGATTGAAAAAGCTGTCGCGAATAAATACGGCTACGAACGAGGAAAAACGCAGATGAATCTGCGTAATGATTCAGAAGTAGAATTTGCTATCGAAGTCTTGTTAGACGATATTAAATATCAGCAAGCCCTTCAATAAAAAAAGCCCGAGTTTAAGCTCGGGCTTTTTTTATCCTACAAATCCTAGGATGAGATACAATAAGAAAGCAAGTCCCCCAGCAATCAGGGCATAAGGCATTTGCGTTCGAACGTGATCAATATGATCCGTAGCAGAAGACATAGAACTAATTATAGTTGTATCCGAAATTGGAGAACAATGATCACCAAATACGCCGCCGCCTAAAACAGCCGCAATAGTAACAGCCATTGGTCCATTCAATTCTTGAACCATTGGAATTCCAATACTCAACATAATTCCAAATGTTCCCCAGGACGTTCCTGTAGCAAATGCAATAAAACAACTAATGACAAAGACAATAGCTGGTAACAAAGCTGGTGTAAGCCAAGCACTGGTCACTTGGGCCACATATTGGCCTGTTTCTAAATGCACCTTACACAAGGTACTAATGGCAAAAGCAAACATCATCAATAAAGCCAAAGGCATCAAACCAGAAATCCCTCTTAAGGTCAAATCAATCATCTCCCGTATCCCCATAATGCCTTGAGACTTATAAAATAGCATCGATAAGACCAAGGAACTACAAACAGCAACTAAAACTGCAGTTGAACCTGAACCTTGACCTATTGCATAAAACACTTTAGACCAAAAACCTGCACTTGCCCGTTCTGCTAAAGCCATATCCCAGCCTGTATAGGCTAGCATCACAGGCATCAATAAAACCATAATCAAAATGGGTACGACCATATTGATAGCCTTGGGTTGAACACCTTCCTTAATGGGTTCATTGGTTAATTCATCTGCAACCATAGGGGTAGCACCATCAGCCAATAGCTTTCCAGTGGTACGAACCCTTTCCTCTGCCTTTTTCATTGGACCAAAGTCCTTCCTAGAAAGCACAATCACTAAAACCAGAATTAATGCAAGTATGGGATAAAAATTATAAGGCATCACCTTCAGCATCATAGCAAAAGGATCATCAAATCCATTCTGCACCAATAAAATCATGATAAAGGCACCCCATGCATTCAAGGGAATTAAAATAGAAGATGGTGAAGAAGAAGAGTCTGTAATGTAGGCAAGTTTTTCTCTGGAGATCCCCAATTTATCAAATATGGGTCTATACAAGGTGCCCACTGTAAGGGCAGAAATACTACTTTCCACAAAAATTAAAATACCAGTTAACCAAGCAAAAACTTGTACCATCACCCTAGATCGACCTTTATTTTGATGCTCCATGCGATCTAGTCGACTTTGGAGAAATAAAATAAAGCCCTCTACCCCACCAGAACGCTGAATAAACAAAATCAGAGCACCGACAAGGGCACAAAACATGATGGTCCGTGTATTACCCGCATCACTAAATACATCTACAAATGCTTGCAAAGTATCTAAAAAGGCCAGGAAAAAATTAAAATCATTGATGATCAGCCAACCACTGAAAATCCCTAATAATAAAGACAGATAGACTCTTTTAGTACTAATAGCTAGCACAATGGCCAACACAGAAGGGATAAGCGACCAAAAGCCATATTGATGAATTATTTCACCCATAGTTTATTATTTGTTTATTTTTGCTCCTACCTAAATATGCTAAATTTTTGTAGATGAAAAGAATTGAACACATAGGAATTGCTGTAAAAGATTTAGAAGCAGGAAACGATATATATACTAGTTTACTTGGGAAAGCCCCTTATAAACTAGAGGAAGTGGAATCGGAAGGCGTACTAACTTCCTTTTTTCAAGTAGGGGAATCCAAAATTGAATTACTTCAAGCTACTACTGCGGATAGTGCCATTGCAAAATATATTGAGAAGAAAGGCGAAGGCATACATCATATAGCTTTTGAGGTAGAAGACATCTATGCTTCCATGAAAGAAATGGCTGAAAAAGGATTCAGAATACTGAATGAAGAACCCAAAAAAGGGGCAGATAACAAGTTGGTTTGTTTCATTCATCCAAAATCATCTAATGGCGTATTGGTTGAACTCTGTCAAACTATTAAAACAGATCATTAATGGATATTGGATGGATAGAAATCAGTATTGCTATTATGGGTGGCTTGTTTGCAGGTGCAATCAATACCCTAGCTGGAAGTGGCTCGCTGATCACCTTAACCATCTTTACGGAAGTACTCGGCCTTCCGCCCAATATAGCCAATGGTACCAATAGAATTGGTGTAACTACTCAATGCCTGACAGGGGCTTTTGTGTTCCACCGAAAAGGCAAACTCAACATCAAACTATCCACCAGATTAATCCTTTTTACTATTCTGGGTGCCTTATGTGGGATCTATTTAGCCACTCAAGTTTCTAATGAACAATTCAAGAATGTGTTCAAATTCCTTTTAGTATTCATGCTTTTTGTGATTATCCTAAAGCCGTCTAGATGGATTCATGAACAAGAAGAGCCTATTCGCATTCCTTATTTTTTAGACATTCCACTTTACTTTGCAGTTGGGGTATATGGTGGCTTTATACAAATGGGTATGGGTATCTTTTTCTTAGCTATATCTGTGCTCTTAGCTAAATATAAATTGATAGAAGCCAATGCACTAAAAGCACTAATTATTGGACTCTATTCCATTCCCGCAGTTTTGATTTTTCACTTCAATGGCCTAGTAGATTGGAAACTAGGCGCCTTAGTGGCTAGTGGTCAAATCCTAGGTGGGTGGATTACTGCTGCCTACGCAGCAGAGTCTCCAAAAGCAAATATCGTAGCACATCGGATGCTCATAGTGGCTGTTATTGCTGCTATAACAAAGATCTTTTTCTTCTAATAAAAAAGAGCCCCGAAGGACTCTAAGTTATTCTAATATGCCATTGCGAATAGTACACGCTTTTTAGAAGGGTTCCCTGTCAGGACACAGGTTCCTTCCTCTTCCACTGCGTCATTAGGTATACAACGGATCGTCGCTTTGGTCAATTCTTTAATCTTTAATTCTGTTTCGGAGGTGCCATCCCAGTGCGCTGAAACGAAACCACCTTTATTCTGAAGCACTTCTTTAAACTCTTCAAAAGAATTTACCTCAGTAGTATGCTCCGCTCTATAAGCTTTAGCCTTAGCTAAAAGATTATCCTGAATATCTTCCAACAGTTGTTGGATATGATCCGCTAATCCCTCTAGAGCCACCTGCGTTTTTTCTTTTGTATCTCTTCTAGCCACTTCAACTACTCCATTTTCTAGATCACGCTTTCCAATTCCTATACGAACAGGAACACCCATCATTTCATATTCAGCAAATTTGAAACCAGGACGTTTTTTCTTGTCTTGATCATATTTGACACTAATGCCTTTTGCCTTCAATGCTGCCATCAAATCCTCAGCTACCTCGTTGATTTCACCATTCGGTTTAGGAATTGGGACAATAACTACCTGAAGAGGAGCTAAACGAGGAGGTAATACCAAACCATCGTCATCTGAATGGGTCATGATTAATCCACCGATCAAACGAGTAGAAACACCCCAAGAAGTGGCCCATACATACTCTTCCTTATTATTTTGATTGGAGAATTTCACATCGAATGCTTTCGCAAAATTTTGTCCAAGAAAATGCGATGTTCCCGCTTGAAGCGCTTTACCATCTTGCATCAATGCCTCGATCGTTAAGGTATCTTCAGCTCCTGCAAAACGTTCATTAGCTGATTTAGCTCCTTGAACTACTGGCATAGCCATAAACTCTTCTGCAAAAGTGGCATATACGCGTTGCATCTGCTTAGCCTCTTCTATCGCTTCCGCTTTGGTTGCGTGCGCTGTGTGCCCTTCCTGCCATAAAAATTCTGCTGTACGCAAGAACAGACGGGTACGCATTTCCCATCGCACTACATTCGCCCATTGATTAACCAATAGTGGTAGATCTCTGTAAGAAGTAATCCAATCTCTATAGGTATTCCAAATGATGGTCTCAGAAGTAGGACGTACAATCAATTCTTCTTCTAGTCTTGCCGATGGATCAACTACTACGCCATTTCCATCCGGATCATTCATTAACCTGTGGTGTGTTACAACAGCACACTCTTTCGCAAAACCTTCAACATGTTCTGCCTCTTTCGACAAGAAACTCTTAGGAATGAACAAAGGAAAATATGCATTTTGGTGTCCCGTCTCTTTGAACATGCGATCCAATTCTCTTTGCATGTTTTCCCAAATAGCAAAACCATATGGCTTGATCACCATGCAACCTCTCACTGCTGAATTATCTGCTAAGCCAGCTTTCTTTACTATATCGATATACCATTTAGAATAATCTTCGCCTCTTGGCGTAATTTCCTTAGCCATATGTTGTTAAATCTTAAGATTTTATCAAAAAATACCCCAGATAAGTCCAATTAAAGGGAATTTTAACAATTCAATGTTCATCTTTTAATCGGAATTAACAATCTGAAAGTAACAAAAGTAATAAATTAGCTATTGTAATATTGAATAAGCGTCAGGTAATTGCTTAAAATTCTAAAGTATGAAAAACAGGACTATTTATCTTTCTTTGCTGTCGTTCTTCCTGCTTGCAGGCTTCTCTCCTGTTTTAGCTCAGTTCGACGACTTGTATTATGATCCAGATACGGATTATAACCCGTCTAGTAATGACTATTACTCGGAGAATAATTACGACTCGGAATATAATACGAATTACGATGCTGAATACTATGACTATGAACAAGACGAGTTCTTCTATGAAGAACAGCCTTACTTCTATTCTTCCAGAATTAGAAGATTCCATAGATCATATTATGGTTTCGATTATTACGATCCGTGTTATGTAGATGCATATTACTACGGTTACGACCCTATGTTTTTCAATAATGGAGTAACTGTTCTGATCTATTCTGATTCATGGAATTATAGAAGATGGAGAAGATGGAATCGTAGAAATTTCTGGTATGGACCAGGATTCTATAATCCAGGTAGAAGATTTAATTATTACACTGTCAATAACTTCTATGGAGGTGGCTTTGGTTGGGGATATAACAACTGGGGATACAATAACTGGGGTTATAATGGCTGGGGTAATAACTGGGGTTATAACGGTTGGGGCTACAATAATTGGGGCTACAACGGCTGGGGTAATAATGTTTGGGTAAACAATTATTACGGTGACTTCTGCCCAGGTTGGGGGAATGGTTATAACTACTACACCGGTAATTACTATAATGATTATTACAATAATCACAATAATAGTAATCACCAAGGGACCTATTATGGATCACGCCATAATGGTTCAAGCCAAGAAGGTAGAACCAATCCAAGACCTGGATATCAGGACAATGGAGGTAGTATAGGTGTGCCTAGTTCTAGTGGCCAGGTAAACTACACGAACAATGGTAAGAATGGATTTAATGGAAACGTTCAGAATAACGTTAATACGACCAATCCAGGAACAAATGGACAAGGTGTATATGGAGGATCAAATCCTTCATCTAATCCTACATCAGTAGCTCCTGGGAAAAAGAATCCATATGTAAACACTGCGCCGAGTAGTAATACTGGACAATTGAATAACAATACCGTACCAAAAACAAACAAAGGTAATGTGTATGGTGCGCCGAGTGTTACACCTAAGAATAATACGGGTAAGGGCAAGGTAAATGCTGCGCCAAGTACAAGTCCTAATCCAAATACTGGAAAAGGGATACAAAACGGCACAGGAAAAACAAACCCTAGGTATACACCGAGTCCGTATAAGCCTAAGAATAATACAGACTATAAGTCTAATTCAGGCAAGAAAACTAGAACGCCAGATAACTCTGGATATAAGAGTAGAAGTAATCCATCTAATAGTGGATCAGGATATAACAAAAATAGATCTTCAAGATCGGGTTATGACTCCAATAGATCCTCTGGCTCAGGATACAAAAGAGGAAACTCTTCTAGCTCTAGACCAAGCTCTGGATATAACAGAAGTAACTCCTCTAGCTCTAGACCAAGTTCTGGATACAACAGAGGTAATTCTTCTAGCTCCAGACCAAGCTCTGGATATAATAGAAGTAACTCCTCTAGTTCTAGATCAAGCTCTGGATACAATAGAGGTAGCTCTTCTAGCTCTAGATCAAGCTCTGGATATAACAGAAGCAGTTCTTCTAGCTCGAGCAGATCTTCATCTGGCAGCCGATCTTCTTCCAGAAGTTCATCTTCGCGAAGAGGAGGCGGCAAATAAGATCTTTCTTAAAAAGCTAAAAAGTAGTTGCTAGAATCCACCTGTTTCTTCAACTACTTTTTTTTTAAATTCAGTGATATGAAAAAAAGTATTTATATAGTCCTAATGCTGTTGTTAGGGTTCAGTTCTTACGGCCAATTGGCAACAGATATTCTTCGTTATGGACAAACATCGCATAATGGTACTGCTCGATCATTAGGTGTCGGAAACAGTATGAGTGCCCTAGGTGGAGACTTTACAGCCGCAGCTCAAAACCCTGCTGGAATTGCAGGTATTCGATTTTCTGAATTCAGTTTTGGAATGGGAACTACGGCAACCACAACAAGAGCCGTTTTACTAAACACCGGTACTGATGTATCCTACAGCAGCTCAGTAGCGCCTTTTAGTATCAATCATGCACATATTGTTGTCGCTGAACATGATCGTAATATATCAGGTTGGAGAGGTATTTCGTTTGGAGTAGGGTTTAATAGATTAGCCAATTATAATAGAGAATTCTATTATGACGGAATTAGTCCAGGTACAATAACGGAGCGCTTCGCCAATCAAGCGGATGGCTTATTACCGGATGAATTAAATGGATTTGAAGATGGGCTAGCCTATACGGTTGGAGCTATTTACCCAAGTTCCCAAGATGAGACTATCTATCTAACCGATTTTATTGAGGGTGAACCCGTTTCAAAAAGTCAGCTAGTTCGATCAAGAGGAAGCTTAAATGAACTTACCTTAAACTTAGGTATGAACTACGAAGACAAACTATACCTAGGCTTTGCAGGGAATATCGTGTCCTTAGATTATTCTGAAGACAAGGTTTATTCAGAAACAGATGAAGTGACCAATAGTAATGCCATTTTCGAAACACTAGACTTTGAAGAGGATCTAAGTATTGAGGGGAGTGGCTTTAATGCAAAATTTGGAGTGATCTATAAGCCAAATTTCAATATTCGTTTAGGTACCTCTATTCAAACACCAACCGTGATTGAAATAGATGAGGAGTATACTACTGCCTTGGATTATGCATATACCTTAAATGGATATCAAAACTTTGTGGAATATTCACCAGAGGGCTTTTTCAATTATAAGGTTAGAACCCCTTGGAGATTTAATGCAGGAGCAGCTTTTATAGCGAAGAAGATTGGTTTCATAAGCATGAATGCGGAATATATTGATTATAAAAGTTCCCGTTTCAATTTTCACAACACCTTAAGTGAGGCAGATATTACTTACGAAGGCGAATTAAACAATACTATCCGAAGAGACTTTTCAAGTGCTTGGGATTTGAGCCTTGGTACTGAGATACGATTGGATAAGTTAAGATTGCGCTTGGGTGGGGGTTATTTTGGATCACCATTTGGTAGTGAAGCAGTAGGCATTAACCACTATAATGCAGGCATTGGTTTTCACTCTGGGCGAGTGTTCCTGGATTTAGGAGGTGAATACAGCACCTTCAGTGAAGGCTACAGGCCTTATGTGGTCTCCAGCAATTATGGCCAATCGGTTGACATTGATGGTAACAATCTAGTCATATCAGCCACCTTTGGCGTAAAATTCGATTAACTGCTCAGAAAAACAGCTTAGTGTAAAACTAAGCTGTTTTTCTTTTGTCTATCTTTACAGCAAATAACAAGGGCATGGATTCGTTGACGCAAATCGTACTTGGCGCAGCTTGCGGAGAAGTAGTAGCGGGAAGAAAAATTGGTAATAGAGCTATGATTTGGGGAGCAGTGGCTGGCACTATTCCAGACTTAGATGTGCTATCTAATCTATTTGCCTCTGAAATGTTTGCCTTGGCTTTTCACAGGGGAATTAGCCACTCTTTATTATTTGCTTTTGTAGCGCCGCTTCTTTTAGCTTATGGAGTCAAACGGCTTTACGACAGTGGCTTATATGAACGGAAAACCTGGAAAGTGGGTATCACTTTTTTTTGGTTTATCTTATTCAGTTTACCTATCATTCTTGGGGACTTTTCGAATGGTATTAGCGCTATCTCCATAGTATTCCTGCTAATCTTAGTAGGTTTAGTGGTCTTGATGCGTTTCACCTACTGGAAACGTCCACTTAAAGTGGTTCAGATGAACTACGGTAGATGGTACTTACTCTTTTTTATCAGTATCATCACCCACCCTTTCCTAGATTGTTGTACCTCCTATGGTACGCAACTCTTCCAACCCTTTTCAGATACTAGAATAGCTTGGGATAATATTGCAGTGGCAGATCCAGCATATACGGTTCCATTTATGATTCCATTAATCATAGCTGCATTTTTCAGACAAAATCTTCGAGTTAGAAGTATACTGAATTGGACAGGTATTGGACTATCTAGTTTATATATGGTGTGGACTATTTCCAATAAACTGCATGCCAACAAAGTATTCGAACAAAGCTTGGAAGCAGAAGCCATTCCTTATGAACGATACCGAGTGACGCCAACTATTTTGAACAACTTCTTATGGTCTGGAGTAGCAGAAACGGATAGTGCTTACTATTTGGGGTTATACTCCATTCTAGATGAAGAAGAGGTCTTTTCACCTCTGTCAAGAATAGCCAAAAACCACCATTTAATTGCAGGACATGAAAACGATCCAGACATTCAAACGCTGACCTGGTTTTCGGATGATTATTATGCCTTATTCATCAATAAAGATAGCGTGCTGCAATATAACGACATGCGCTATGGCACCTTTGATGGTGATGCCAGTTCACAAGACAAGTTTATCTTTTACTTCTTACTTACAGAGGAAAACGGAGAGCTCAAAGCCAGTCAACGAGATGCAGAACAACCAGAGTTTTCACAACAAATGTTTATTGACTTTTGGGAGCGAATCCAGGGCATTAAAAAAGCTCCTGCTGTGGATTAAGGTCTAATACACCTGATTTATTAACGACCTCTATTAATTCTTGTTGCAGATCCGTTGATGCCTGTACCAAAGGCAGTCTAGTCTCTAAAGTACAATAACCTAGATAGTTCATCAGTGCCTTAATACCAGTTGGATTACCTTCTGCATAAAGTGGTGCGTGTATATCCATCAACCGCTCATTCAATGATTTAGCTAAAGCGTAATGATTGGTTCGCGCTGCTTTGATCATTTCAGCAAATACATACGGAAACGCATTTGCGATTACGGAGATCCCCCCCGAAGCGCCTAACATACACATAGACATGGTAGTTGGATCATCCCCTGAAAGTACTTCTAAATGATCCGGTTTTTCTTTCAGTAAGGTCAGTCCGAAGTTAACGTCACCTGTTGCCTCCTTAACCGCCATAAATTGAGGATGATTATTAGCCAATCGAACTAGGGTATCAATTTCAATATTGACTGCTGTCCTAGATGGAATATTATAAATAATGATAGGTACTGGTGAATGATCAGCCAACTCCATATAGTGCTGATAAATACCCTCTTGTGTAGGTCGAACATATGCTGGAGAGCTACACATGATACCATCAAGACCCTCTATGTTCATTTGTTGAAGTCGCTGGACGAGTTTCCCAGTACTGCTTCCTCCAAAATGACCTGCCACGACAGATACTCTTTTATCAACAGTTTGAATAACAAATTCAAGTACTTGAGTAGCTTCAGTTTCAGACAATAAGGCTGCTTCCCCAGTGGTTCCTAAAGCAACAATGAAGTCCACTCCACCTTTGATTACATGTTCAATGATGGCCTTCAGCGCTGGAAAATCCACTTGATTATCTTTTAGAGGAGTAATAATGGCTACTCCACAGCCTCTTGCTTGAAACATACCTTATGAGGGATTCATTAATTTAATATAATTCAGGGCTTCTTTTAAGTATTTAGCTTTAGCTGAACGGTCTTTCATGTCCAACATAAATTCGCAACAATGGGCATGATCATTTGATTTGCCTACTCTAAAGACTCCTTTAGCACATGTCATCAAATTGAGTAAGCATTGATCTAAGTTTTCATCTAAACCAAAAAGCAATTGATTTTGCTGTCGCTGCAGTTGCTCTAGCACCTCCATTTTTGGATGATAGAAAAAGGAAAAATCCTTAGTAGAAAGTAGGACTACATGCTCATCAGCAATGAGTTGCGTTTCTTTTATGTTGGTACATAACCACATCCAATTAAGGGTAACGGCTTTACCGAAAGTACTACGCGCAGCTTTTTCCCAGGATTTCTGATCTGCGTCAGAACCACTGCCAACTAGGACAATACGTTGGATATTAGAAGGATCAAAACTTCGCTTATCCTTGGAATGTGCCTGGATTTTTTTGAGCAGAAGTCGCTGTCCAAATGCAGACCTCCATTGTTTTAAAAATGCCATAAATGATCTTTACGAAATCGCTATTTAGCGGTATCATAGTGTCCGATAGAAGCGTACTTTTCAATCCGTTGATTGATTAGTTCATCTGTTTCGATCGGTTCTAGCTCTGTAAGCGCTTTCTTAATATGACGCTTTAGTATTTTGGCTGCTTCCTCTGGGTTGGAGTGTGCACCTCCAACTGGTTCTTTGATGATACCATCGACAATACCAAATTCATGCATGTGTTCAGCAGTCAATTTCAATTGCTCTGCTGCTTGTTCTTTGTAATCCCAGGATCTCCAAAGAATAGAAGAGCAAGATTCTGGTGATATAACAGAATACCATGTATTTTCTAGCATCAGTACGCGATCACCCACACCAATGCCGAGAGCCCCTCCACTGGCACCCTCTCCGATGATCACAACGATTATCGGCACTTTGAGTCGTGTCATTTCTAGGATATTTCGAGCGATG
>CAJXMP010000025.1 GCA_913056515.1 uncultured Lewinella sp. | reverse complement strand
GTTGGTCCCTACCACACATTGGCATGGTTCCAATGATTTGATCTCAGAGCCTTCAATGATGAGTTTATGGCCCAGTTCATCAGCATGCCTCCTGGTTTTCATCTCTACTTGTGCTACAGCAGCAATGGACGCCATAGCCTCCCCCCGGAACCCCATAGTCCTTACATACGACAAGTCTTCTGTTTGCCTAATCTTAGAGGTTGCATGCCTTTCAAAGGCCATTCGAGCATCTGTGGAAGACATCCCACTTCCGTTATCTATAACTTGGATGAGTGTTTTCCCAGCATCTTTGATAATTACCTTGATATCCATAGCTCCAGCATCTATGGAATTCTCCATAAGCTCTTTCACAATGGAAGCTGGTCGCTGAACGACCTCGCCAGCCGCAATTTGGTTTATGATTGCATCAGGTAAAAGCTGTATCAAATCAGCCATAAATATATCTTATCTACAGAGGCGTTTGTTAGCCTCCTTTCGTTTCCATAATCTCTACAAGATTGGGCAAGAATTTTACAAGTATCACGTAAGTCCCTAATAATAAGATGATTAAAAGAACTAACATCCGCATAAAATACCTGCGCATTTCTTTCTTGCGATACTTGCGCTTGGTATCCATATCACCTCTGCGCTTCATCTTGTATTGCATCCTTCTTTTAACGGAATCCACGTCTGAACCTTGCATCTCCTCCAGTTCTTTAACACGTTGAAGGACATCTTCCTTCACAGGATCATAATATCTAGTCTCAATATGAAACTTTTGATTTTTAGCCGTTCTAAGAAAATTAAATATTGCCATTGTTTCAAATTTACATACTAGATGCATAAATCAAAAGTATTGGCTTTTCTATCTTTACACTTCTTACCAACATTATAGACCTGAACCATTCATAATATGTAACTTTAAATCTAGTTCTAATTATAAATAATACTTTGCACTATCATTTTTTGTGAAAACAGCTTTTGTAAAACCATATTATGCCATCTAAAATTCTATTAATTCCTATCCTGCTGCTTTTGGGTTTAACAGCCTATGCTACTATTATGATAGATGAAGACTATGCCTTGTGGTTAATTGGTCCAGTAATCCTTGCAGCCGCTGTCTTCATTATGGGTCCTCAGATTGATTGGTTTTGGTATCAAAAACACCCTCCAAAGTTAGATCTTTTGGAAAAAAAGTTGCTCATTAAAAAAGTACGCTTTTATCCTACACTCCCTACGGAATTAAAAGAAAAACTAGAGCATAGAGTAGCGCTGTTCAATTTTTCCAAAAACTATAAGGGCATGAGTATCCCTAGTGTGCCAGAAGATGTAAAAATCATGATGGCTATTAGCGCCTCCACTCTGACGCTTGGATTTGAAGACTACTTGTTGGAAAAATATGAGCAGGTTATTCTATACCAACACCCTTTCCCAAGTCCTCAATATCCAGATCAATTACATATCAGTGAAATATATGACGAGGATGGCGTGTTTTTGTTTTCCATTCAACCCTTGATGTATGGTTTTGTTAATCCAAAACAATATTTCAATATTGCCTTGTATGAATTAGCTCGAGTAGTCAATCAAGAATTAAGTACTGGAGAAATTAAGGCCTTGCAGTCGTATTCCTTAGATGATATCTTAGCCATAAGTGGGACCAACCAAACAGATCTTGAAAAGTATATGGGCTTAAATGAAATTGACATAAAGGCAGTTGCTATTGTTCAATTGATGGAGTTTCCTAAAGCAGTGAAGCAATACGCTCCAAAGCTATTTAATGAACTTTGTGCACACTTAAATTATGAACCTGCTTGGCTATTGACTGATTAATTCTTGTAAGAAATATCAAAATCCTTAAGGACGGCATCCATGATTGGATCTTCTCCCAATACATAGCCACTCTTTAAATCATAACCGTAGATTTTTCCCGTCATGTTCCAATAAAAAGAAGACGAGCTTCCTCTGAGGTCTTTAATCAGACTATACATCGGAGTGTCCAATTCCTTTTCAATCATCTTCATCAGAATCAAGCCTTGAGTTCGGGTAAGGTTTCTAAGCGGATCTTCAAATTCCTTTTTAAGGTCTTTAGATAATTTCTTGATATACTTTTTGCGCTTTCGCTTGCTCATAGTATTGGTCGCATATTCCACTTCCTTAAATATCTTAATGGCATCTAAAGCATATGGGTAAACCTTCAAAGCATATCTTCTGTACTTCCGATACAATCGCTTTTCCTCTTGATTCATGTTTTGCACAGAAGTCAATTGAAACTCGTCGAGTTGAGACATGAATATAGTATCTCCTTCCTCTGTAATAATTCGAGTCATAATGGTACCATTAAAAACAACCTCATCAATCTTGTCTTGAGCAAAGAGACCAAGGCTACATCTAAAAACAATAAGTACCAACTTCCATTTAAGCATATCTGTGCAATTTGTATAGAACCTATAACGCTATTCGTAAATATAAATTTCTTAAGTTATTATTAAAAAAGCGGACCAAAATTGGTCCGCTTTTTTTCATTAGTCCTTATTGTATTTGTCATTAAACTTCCTGTAGAGTGCTTTGTGCTTGTTCTCGGTAGACACATCGCGACCTTGAATAAAAATTCGGGTAACCTGATTCCCTAGATAGTCTAAGGCATCACCTTCAGAAATAAACAAAGTAGCGTCCTTTCCAACCTCTATAGAACCAACCTGTTCATCAATACCTAGTATTTGAGCCGTCTTTAACGTTAATCCAGCAACTGCAGCATCATAATCTAAGCCAAATCCAACAGACATACCCGCCTGAAAAGCTAGATTACGCTCCCGCCAAAAATCTCCAACACTAAAGCAATATAATACGCCTGCATCTTCCAAAACACTAGCTTTTTTAAATGGCATATCGATGTCCGTATCTGTGCCGTAAGGCAAGCTTGTTACACGATTCAAAATAACCGGAACCTGGTGCTCTACTAAGAAGTCTGCAATTTTATAGGCTTCCACACCACCAACAATCACTGGCGTTATGCCATATTTTTCAGCAAAAAGTATGGATTCCTGAATTTCTCTAGCAGAATTTACGTGGATATACAAATTGGCATCTCCATCAAAAACAGCTCGCATGGCCTCTAATTTCAAGTTAGATACCTCATGTGCATCCGCTGCAAGCATATTATAGGCTTTGGCGTCTTTGAAGAAGGCATCCAAGTCAGTTACCTGTTCACTATACCTTTTATTCTTCCCAAACGTCCCTCTCCGCCAATTATATGAAAAAGCAGATGGCCAATTGAGATGTTGACCTTCATCCGCGTTATAAGCCGCATCTTCCCAATTCCACGCATCCAATTGCACTACCGAAGATTTTCCAGATAATCGTCCGCCCACTGGACAAACTTGCGCTAATAGTACGCCATTAGACCTCAACGTTGGTATCACATCAGAATCTGTATTATAAGCTATAATCGCTCTAACATTCGGATTCAACATACCTATTTCGCGCTCATCACGAGTAGCTGTTACCGCGTCAATTTCTCTAAGACCTAAAGTGGTATTTACAGATATAAATCCAGGATACACATGCTTACCTTCTGCCCTTATCACTCTGTGATCATCCGTCCAAACGGTGTCATCGGCTTTTTCTACAAAAGTAATTTTACCATTTCTAAAACCGATTGCTGCATTTTCAATCGTAGCTCCATTGCCAAGGTGAGCCGTTGCACCTACTATAACAACTGGCATGTCTTGTGCAGGTGCAGGGCTGAGTATATCAGACTGGCCAAAAGACCATTGAACGCCCAGCATTATCGATAATATGATTATTAAATTTTTCATTTTCTTGCTTTTATAAGTTCATTAATCTCTCCCCTCGTCTTCATCATGATCACAATGATAGTGGTGCTTCTGACGGCCCATCGGCTTACGCATTTTACCACCATTTGATTTCTCATTCAACATCAACTGAATCAATCGAGCACGCTCGGAAGCTAGTCGATCTTGTGCTTCTTTATCAGCTGCTCTATCAAAAAAGACAGCACCTTCAATCATGGTTATATCTGCCATAGCATACACACTTAGTGGATGTGCAGACCACAAGACCAAATCAGCATGCTTCCCTTCCTTGACTGAACCTACTTTATCGTCAATATGAAGCAACTTCGCAGGATTTAAGGTCACAAACTTTAAGGCTTCTTCCTCTGGCATTCCGCCATACATAACTGCTTTGCCCGCTTCTTGATTCAAACGACGAGCCATTTCTGCATCGTCAGAATTGAATGCTACCACAACACCTTGATCATGCATCAGTTTACCATTGTATGGAATAGCATCAACTACCTCATATTTGTATGCCCACCAATCTGAGAAAGAGGATCCACCTACTCCGTGTTCAGCCATTTTGTCTGCTACTTTATACCCTTCAAGAATATGGGTAAAGGTATTGACTCTGAATCCGTAGCGTTCGGCTAACTTCATCAACATATTGATTTCTCCTTGTTGATACGAGTGGCAAGTAATAAAGCGCTCACTATTAATAATTTCTAATAAAGCCTCTAATTCTAAGTCTACCCGATAGGGTTGACCAGAAGCTTTTAGCTTTCCATATTCTTGTGCTTTGGTGAAATAGTTTTCATACACCTGCTCTACACCCATTCTTGTACGTGGATATCTGGTTCCCTGACGATTACGAGATTGCTTTACATTTTCACCTAAAGCAAACTTAATAAAGGGATCCGCCCCCGGGTAAAGCATTTCATCTGGTGTATATCCCCATTTCAATTTAATCAATGCGGATTGCCCACCAATAGGGTTAGAAGATCCGTGTAGAATTTGAGCTGTAGTTACACCACCTGCTAACTGTCGATAAATATCAATATCCTCGGAATCAACTACATGTCCAACAGACACCTCAGCTGATGAGGCTTGTGTTCCTTCATTTATACCTCTAGTAGCTGCAATATGTGTATGCTCATCAATTATTCCTGCCGTCAAGTGCTTACCTGTTCCATCGATAACCGTTGCAGACTTTGACTTCAGGTCTTTACCAATTTTCTTAATTTTTCCTTCTTCCACCAAAACATCTGTTCCTTCCAATATACCCGCTGATTCATTCGTCCAAACAGTAGCATTTTTAATTAAATAGGTCTTTGCTTGAGGCAAAGTATTATTACCAAAAGCCACAAATGGATAGACAATATCTTGTTCCGCCTTTGATGCCATAGACTTGGCTGGACGCTTGGGCTTAGCTTTCGCTTCGCTAGCTTCATCTAGGTTAGCTGTCCAATCGAACCAGGAACCATCTGCTTGTTGCCCTTTACCGAACATCTTATCCTCCGTCCAAAACCCACTCATACGAATGGTTTGTCCATCTTGCTGATAACTCATAGTAATTCGATTCAAGCTCGTGTTAGTTTTAACTTTCAAGGAAGTACTATCATCAACTACTATCTTATACTCTAATCCTGCTCTTGATTTTGCTATCGTGAAATCATAAGATTCCGATCCCATATCAAGTGTATAAGTCCCCATGGTTGGTTTTTCTTCTACCGGTTTTACCGCGAACTCTTGTCCCTGTACCCAATTACTCAATAACGTTCCACCCTCAAACAACATACCATCAACCATCAAGAAATTAGCCCATTTCCCTGTTTCTAAAGAACCTACTTGATCATATGCACCAATCATTTTTGCTGGCACCTCTGTTACGGAGCGAAGCGCCTGATCACTAGGTAAACCATAACGAACTGCTTTTTCTAGTTGCTTGATCAGATTAGACCCTTTTCCTAGGTCCTTTGCAGTCACTGCAAAATTCAAGCCTGCCTGGTGTAGTCTGGCTGGATTTGATGGAGCAAGTTCCCAATGAAGCATATCACTATAATCCACAATAGAGGCATCATAAGGATCTTCAACATCCATAGCATCTGGATAATTTACAGGGATTACAAAGGAAGAACCTGTAGCTTTTAAGGCATCTAAACGCTTATATTCATCCCCTCCTCCAACAATGATGTACTGTTGATTGAATTCCTTGGCAATATTATTGGCCCTTAAGGCACTTAATTTATTGGTTACCACAAAAAACTGTGGCAAACTCATATTATCATTCCAAGCCTGTAAAGAGATATTTGTTTCATTCTTATTCCCTTCAGCTGCATACCATTGAGCATCTAAATAAGTCTGCCTTAATAAAGCAATACAACCCATTAGTGAACGAGGGTAAGACATAGAAGAACTTCCTTTGTTAAAGGAGAAAAATGAACCAGAATGCTCGTTAATAAGGGCTTGTTGTTCACTCCCTTCACTAAGACTGATTAGAGCACCCGTTCCTCTAGCGATACCATCATCATAATGGGAAAGAACCGTACCAATTCCGTGTGCCCTTAGGGCCCCGGCTGCCTTTTTATTTATCTCAAAATCTCTAAAAGCTTGCACTTCAGGTTTGATGGCAGTGTTCCAGCCTAAGGCACCTTTGTTTCCAACTTCGGGTTCATTGGAGTACCAAGATCCCCCAGAGGAACTTCGCTTTACCTCTTTTAGGCCATAATTGGAATACAAGTCAATAAAAGATGGGTAAATATGCATTTCCTTTGCATCATAAGTGCTTGCTGCATCTGGTTTATTCAGACCAGCACCAACTGCCTCAATCTTACCATTTCTGATGATCATGGAAGCATTATTCAAGACTTTATCTGCTGAAACGTGAATAGTTGCATTAGTTATAAAGACAAAATCTGATCTGGTGTCATCTACACCAGGATAGGGAAAACCTTCCTGGGCAAGCATTTCATGACTTATACCTATAAGCAGAAATACTAGGATGAAAAGTTGGCGTATCAATGTCATTTTGTAAGTTTTGGTAAAAAATCCTTAAAGTTTCTTCTTCAAAATAATACATAGCAAACAAATTTTGTGAAATTTGGGTTATTCACACGCTTGAAAAAATGGGATCGGTTAGAAAAAAGTTTGGAACGGCACCTGTATTCTTCACAGCCATATCTACTATTCTTGGAGCAGTAATGTTCTTAAGATTCGGCTTTGCAGTGGGTTCTGTAGGCTTAATGGGTACCATTTTGATTGTGCTAATTGGGCATGCTGTAACCATACCAACGGCTATGTCCATTGCAGAAATTGCTACGAACCAAAAAGTTGAAGGTGGAGGTGAATATTATATCATTTCTAGATCTTTTGGATTAGTAGTAGGCTCTTCTATTGGGATTGCACTATATTTTTCACAAGCTATTTCAGTGGCCTTTTATATCATTGCCTTCGCTGAAGCCTTTAATGGGCTTTTCGAATACCTGGTTCAGACTTATGAAATGCATCCAACGCTAGAATGGCTACTTGGAAAAAAGCAGACCGTAAGTATTCCTGCTTTGATCTTGTTGACCTTGATTGTTCTGGTCAAAGGAGCTGATTTGGGTGTTAAGGCCTTATATGTTGTAGTTGTAACCCTTTTCTTCTCTTTAATAGCCTTTTTTATTGGAGATACAGGTTATACCCCAGATGCCAGCATAGTGGATCAAATACCTGTAACGGAACAAATTACAACCGACATACTTTCATCGGATACCATTAGTCTGTCTAATGCGACAGAAACATTACCTGAAGGCTCCAATGACACCAACGAAAAACTCCCATTCTTTTTAGTTTTTGCTATTATATTTCCAGCATTCACTGGAATGACAGCAGGTGTTGGCTTATCGGGCGACCTCGCCAAACCAAGTAAATCCATACCCATGGGAACGCTTGCGGCTACCATAAGTGGTATGATCATATACCTCTTTATCAGCTTTAAATTATACGCTTCTGCCTCACCAGCTGATCTAGCCAATACAGATCACCTAGTAATGGCAGATATTGCTTGGCAGGGCTGGTGGTTAATTCCATTGGGCTTAGCTGCTGCAACGATTTCATCTGCGCTTGGATCTATTATGGTAGCTCCTAGGACACTTCAAGCCATTGCAAAAGATAGGGTCCTGCCATCTACTAAGATCAATTTTTGGCTATCGAGAGGTAAGGGACAAAATGATGAACCATTCAATGCAACCTTAATCACTATTTTAGTTGCATTTGTATTTATCATGCTGGGTGGCTTAGACCTAGTTGCAGAGATTATCTCCATGTTTTTCATGGTTACCTACGGTACCTTGAACTTAATCAGTTTCTTACAGCATTTTGCGGCTGATCCATCCTACAGGCCTACGTTTAAGTCCCATTGGATCATTAGTTTATTTGGAGCCCTAGCCTGTTTTGGGTTAATGTTCTTTATGAATACGGTTTATGCCGTTTCAGCCATTGCCTTTTTAGTCTTTTTCTATGTACTAGTTGCTCGATACAATCCAGACAAAAAGAATATCGCTCTAATCTTCCAAGGAGTAATCTTCCAGATTAGTCGCCAACTTCAAGTATTCTTACAAAAATCAGATAAGGAACAAACGGGATCATGGAGACCATCTGCTGTTTGTATCTCAAAAAACTCCTTTGACCGCTTAGGAGCCATGGATTTATTGAGATGGATTTCACAACGCTATGGCTTTGGTACTTATATCCATAAAATCAACGGATACCTATCTAAATCAACGCATAAAGAAGCCATAGAGGCACAAAAGAGGCTGATCAAAATGGCTGAAACCTCCAAGAGTAACATCTATATCGATACACTAATTTCGCCATCATACACCTCTGCAATTGCTCAGGTGATTCAATTGCCAGGTATATCGGGTACTGAAAACAACTTACTCCTTCTAGAATACACGAAAGCCAATCGAGAAGGAGTGGAGGATATCGTTAGTAATTTCTCACTAATTCGTTCTGTGGACTTTGATGTAGCTGTATTAGCCACCTCTGAGCGAGGTTATGGTCTTAAACAGAATATCCATATTTGGATTTCGGATAATGATTTCCAAAATGCTAATCTGATGATTCTTCTGGCCTATATTATAATGGGGCATAAGGAATGGGCCAATGGTCATATCAAGATATTTGCAGTTTTCCCTGAAAGTATTGCAGAGGAAGAAAGCAACCGCTTATTTGAACTAATCAAAGCAGGTCAATTACCGATTTCATCCAATAACATTCGAGTTATTATTCGAGATCCAGATACCGAAATGAAAACTATCATTGAACAGAAATCTGCAGACGCTGATTTAACGATTGTAGGCCTTCGCAATGAGAGTATCAAACATATTGGAGCGGAATGTTTTGATGGCTTAGACAATCTAGGTAACACCTTGTATGTGAGTGCCGCTGTCAAAAAGGAAATCAAATAATTTTATAGCTCTATTCCCATATTTTGCATCAGAATACTGGCATTCAGACTCTTACAAACCCCTTTACGTAATTTGTAGTCAAACTCTAATTCGTTCCCTTTGATATCCACTTCTAAGCAGATATTTTCCATCAAACTAGGATATTCTTTTTCCATGTTACCCAATTCTAAATCATGAGTCGCGACTATGCCTGCCCCCTGATCATTGATCAATTGCAGAATAAGAGCTTTTGAACCTTTGTGTCGATCAGTAGAATTGGTTCCTTTCAAAATTTCATCTAGTAAATAGAATACATTGGATTCGGACTTCACAAGTTGAATAACCTTACGAATACGTTTTAGTTCGGCGTAGAAAGAGGAGGTGCTATCGTGAAGATTATCGGTATTCCGCATGCTAGTGATCACTCTAAGTACTGGGAGCTGAAGCGATGCAGCACATACGACTGAGCCCGCATTAGCTAGAACAATATTCAAACCGATAGTCCTTAAAAAAGTACTCTTCCCTGCCATATTTGAGCCCGTTAATAACTTAGTATGTCCTGATGTTGGAGAACTAAAATCATTACTTACACGCTGTTGCATCGGTAATAAGGGGTGGCCTAGCTCTATTCCTTTTAAATCTTGCTCTTCTGTTATCTCAGGAAGTGTCCAATCTGGGTGATTGTATGCGAGATTGGCTAAGCTACCTAATGCCTCTATCTCTCCAATGAAATCAAACCAGTTTAAAATCTCCTTGTGATTATTTGCTCTCCATTGTTCTAATCGATAAACCCAATACAAATCCCAAGCACCAAGCAAATTCAAAAAGATGACAAATACATTATATCGAACATTCAGTTGGTTGACCAAATACCCCAATGATCGCAATTCAGCTGAAGCAGATTTATCCGACTGAATAAGCTGATACTTTTCTTTTAAATAGGGAGTAGTCGGTTGATAGGATTCACAGTGTTTTAAGACATTAGCATAAACCTGAAGGGCTTCCTGTGCTCGTCCAGTTTGCTGGTGCAAATCATTCACCCCTTGTAAAGTCTTTCGTAGAACCAGCACAACCGGTAAAAAAACCAAGAAAGTCCAAAGTTCAAATAGATAATTGAATTGTAAACCAATAAATGCCACCGAACACATCATGGCCACCATCGGCATAAATCGCATCCAAGTTCCTCGGATAAGGTCCTTTCCAACTAGCCAATCTTTCAACAAGTCTAAGTTGTACTGATCGTTTTTCTTTCCGGAGGCGTAGGCCACTAAATATTGTCTAAAATCTTCGTGTAATTTCAAGGATTCTACCGAAGCTTGCCGTTGTAAAATAGTCTGAAAAGATGCCGGTTGACTTAACCATTGTGCTAAGCGATTTTTCCCAAAAAAGGTCTGCCCTCTATTGATATATTGAAATAAAGAACGTTCACCAAAAATATCCAAATCAGCTGTGTAAGGGTGTTCGGCATCAAAAAAAGCGGCGCCAGTATCAAACTGATCGTAATGGTTGTTTTGTGCCTTAAATTCACTTGTATTCAAGTCCGCTAAAGCCTGGGCAACCAACAGATCTTGCTGTAAGCTTAAATACCGTTTTATCATCATGAAAAAACCAGCTGCAAAAATCAACGTAGCCAATATGCCTATTCCGATAGCATAATTGGTCCAGATATAAATACAGGAGAATATGGCTACAAAAAAGTATACCAAGCGAAGTAATGCCAACCGAGTTGTTCTTTTTTTGATATCAGACACTTGATCCGCAAAAGCATTTGCTCTTTGTTGATAATTTTCTTGTAAATTATGGGGAATGGAATCTAATGCTTGGAACATATTCATCTTTTTGGCTATTGCTCTAGTCAGCTTTTCTTCCTGTCAAGAAGAACCACAAACTATCATTTTTGAAGAAGAAAACACAACTTTAACCGTCTATGTTTTTGATTGTCTTGGAAATCCACTTTGCCCAGATAAAGTGCCCTATCCAGAGGTTTTTATTCAATTATTTGAATACCCTGATACCATCAACACAAGTCCAGATTTTTTACTCCACTCCGGTACAAGCAATGTGTCCGGAACCTATTATTTAGATGATTTAATAGGCAACAGCTATTACACCTTAAAAGCCAGCAGTCCAGATAGTTTTATAGTTCAGGAAGTTATTCGATTAGACCAAGGACAATCTAACGAGGTAGAACTTTTATTTCCGTGATAAAAGCCCAGTTAAAAATCTTCGATCTAACTGCCAAATAATCAACATAAATAAAACAACAGTTATAAAGCCGTATAGCAATTCAATCGTGAAGCTTGGCTGC
Organism: uncultured Lewinella sp.; assembly: GCA_913056515.1. Classification (GTDB taxonomy): domain Bacteria; phylum Bacteroidota; class Bacteroidia; order Chitinophagales; family Saprospiraceae; genus AM-2324. The sequence continues at coordinate 11,251 of CAJXMP010000025.1, read as the reverse complement.
GTCATATCTACAATCATTTTCCGCAATCCATTCACCACTGCAGCCAACAACAGGTATAAACCCATTCGACCTACTCTATAGGGTATTTTGTAGTATTTCTGCCCCCAGTAATAAGACAAGGAAACCATAACTAAATAGCAGGCAAGTGCAGCCATAGCCACTCCATAATAGGACCAGGTTGGAATGGTCCATATAGCTACAAGCGCTGTAACGATAGAACCTGAAATAGCAATAATAGATGCATAAATCGTTCGATCTGTTAGCTTAAACCATACCGAAAGATTGTAATAGATGCCCAGCAATATATAAGCAAACAACAAGAAAGGAACTACGCCCAAGCCTTCATACATCTCTTCATTTCGAATGATAAACTTAAGTATAGGAAGGAATCCCAAAATAGCTACAAAAGCAATGGAGGTAACCATAGTGTATAACATGGTAGAATCCGCATATAATTGGCGATTGTCCTCGCGATGCTTATTGTTGAAAAAGAACGGTTCTATGGCATAATTATACGCCTGTGTAAATAAGCTCATAATAACTGCTAGTTTCACATTTGCTGAAAATATCCCAATTACCCCCCTGGCTTCCTCAACAGAATCTCCAAGTAAATATTTCAAGAAAAGATATCCCGCTTCCTTATTAAAAACTGCACAAAACCCAACTAGGACCAAGGGAAGGGTGTACCCCAGCATTTTCCTCCATAGGCTGAAATCAAATTGAAGTTTAATCCCTTTAAAAGTGCCTAATAGCAGCAAAAATATCAAAGTGCTTGCGATCAATCCCGACCAAAAAACATACACTACACCTGTCCCATCTAAATTCATACTCTTAATCACACCCCAGCTGGATTCAGCCCCAAAATTGGGCACAAACCACAGGAAAAATAGCACAAAAAATAAATTGATCAACACGTTCAATACCTTGAGAATAGCAAACTTCCTAGGTTTTTGTTCTAAGCGCAGCTTAGCAAATGGAATCGCAGCTAAAGTGTCAAATCCAATGATCAATAAGATGAGCTTTATGTAATAGGATTGCCCCTCTAAACTGAAACTGGCAGCAATTTGATCGGAAAAAATCCAAAGTGGGATTACAAAAGCCAAGGTAGAAAACAACAAAAATAGGGCAGATGTGGAAAAAGATCGTTCAAACTTCCCCGGGTCGCTTCCAAATCTAAAAAAAGTAGTCTCCATTCTAAATGTGAACAGGACCATCAAAATAGCGGAATAAGTAAACAGCTCCGTAACTAAACCATACTCTGTTTTAGAAAATATATCTGTATAGAAGGGAGTAAGTACTATAAAATGTAATATGCGACCGAGTATACTCGATATTCCATAATACATGGTTTCCCCAGCTAATTGCTTAAATACAGACATAGCTTTGTAAATACTTAGTTAAAACAGGTTAATTTTCTTCTAATCCCTCTCAATATCTAAACTAATCTGCTTTTTTCTTAATTTATTGTAAAAAGGGCTTATTCCAAAATTCCTGCTCCATGATAAAGCATACTTGCACCATATTTTTTCTATGCATAGGCCTTTCTGCTTGGGCTCAACAAATCAGTATTTCTGAACCAATAGATCTAGACCTAGACTATTACTACAATCTTTTAGGTGTTGAAAACAATAAGTACTACTTCTTAAAAGGTGGAGATCAAGACTATGAGCTTATAAACTTTGATGAGTCCCTTAACAAAAGATGGGAGTCCAGTTTTAAAATGGATAAAAAGAGGCCTAAGTTTATCGATGCGCAATTATTGGATAAAACCATTAATGTCATCTATCATTATGACGAGAAAGATGGTGCCTACCTTAAATTAGTCAAGCATAATCTGAATGGAAATATTATAGATTCGAGTAAACTCGAAATCATTTATGATAAACTCGGGATACGGCCAGAACTTAGAATTGAGACCTCAGAAAATAAGCGCTTTAAACTCTTTTGGAACCAGGAAGGAAATGGCTTGGTCAACTATTGGATATTAGACTTACAAAAAGGTGAAATAATAACTAAAAATCATTTCCCTTTATCTAACGTCATAGGTTCTAAACAATACCATAAAATATTAGTCAGTAATAAGGGGCTTGCCTTTATGGTGCTTTCCATTCAAAACACCAAAAAGAAAGTCAATAACCACCTGTATAAAGTATTTAAACTAAATACAGAAAAAGCAGTCTTTAAACGGGCTTTTAATATTGAAATGAATGGAAAGTTGACGGTCTCAGTTGACTTTACTTATGATAATTTGAATGACCAGATCATTGGTGGTGGATATTATGGAGATGAATCCATTTATGAAGCCTCCGGAGTATTTTATGTTAGAATTCCTTCAAACAGAAACCTAGAGCGCGTGGTAGCCTTCACTGCCGTGGATTTTCAAAAAGAATTATTTTCGAACAAAAGAAGATCTAAAAATCAATTCACAGATGTCTTTGTTAAAGATCTCATGCTGGGATTAAATGGTGAGTTGATCTTTATAAGTGAACAAATTCGTTCGAGGACTTATTCAGACAATCTAACTAGAAGTACCTCTTTAAAAGTGGATTACTTTTTCACCGACATGTATCTCGTATCTATAAACCCCAATGGAGAGGTTTATTGGATTAACACCTTGAAGAAAAAACAAATCTCTCAAAATGACTCAGGAATTTATTCGTCCTTCTTCTTATTTAAGGACCCCAAAGCCATGAGAATTATCTTCAATGATGAAATTTCCAGAGATGGTACGGTGAGTGAATACATTATACGTGGAGATGGAACCTATGACAGGGACATTGTTTTCAATACCGAAAAACAAGAATTAGGCCTGAGGTTGCAGGACAGTGAACAGGTAGCTAAAAACGTTTTGTTGATTCCTTCTCAGATAAAAAGAGCAGTAAGATTAGTGCGGGTTACTTTCTAGAGCCATAACCTGGGCACTTCAACTCTCCAAAATAATACATTAGACCTACTCGTAAATAGGCAAAACTGTCATTCGTAGAAGAGTTACCGCGCTGTCTTCCAGGTTCTGTCAACAAAGCAGTATCCACTCCATCGATAGGAATAGAACGATCGGACAAAATAGCTGCTAATTCGCCATTTATCTGCTCGATATCTCCTTTATCCGCATAGACAGTAGAAACATCATCTAAATAATCTGAATTCATTCTACGGCCAGATAACTCCAAGTTCACACTCCAATAATAGTTGATGTCAAACTTCAATCCTATACCATAATTGATGGCTAAAGCAGTGGTTCTATACTCCTCGCCCTTAAATTGTCCTTCTGTACCCAACTCCCTCAATTCTACTAAATCACCATTATACTCCGTCATTGGATTATAGTACACGGTAGATAGTCCTGCTAAAACATAAGGTGTAAAAAACTCATTAGAGGAACCATGGAAATAAGGCAAAAAGTTGAACTCAAATTGTGCATTAGCTTCTAATAAAGGAGATTGAAAAGATAAGTTTCTAGCCTGCTCGAAAAGATTATCAGAATCTGAATCATAAGCACTTACCTCGCCGTAATTTCCGGAGAAACGCAAACAAACACGCTCGTTAAAGTTGAATCTTGCAGCAACCGCAAAGGCTTTACCAGGATCGGTAAGGCGGAAGTTTGAATTTAAGTCTCCGAAGTAATGAGAAACACCAACGAGACCTCCAGCCTCCCATCCACGCTGAGCGTGAATTGAACCAACAGTTAGTAAGACCAGTACAGCTAGAAAAAACTTCTTCATTTTATATCAACAATTTAAAAATGCACGGGGTATAGCATATTAGCACTGCAAATATGCAAAATATTGTAGAAACCAAGCTTATAACGGAAGATTTTGACCTCTCGTATAAGTCTATGCCTTATTAATGAATTAAAATGCTTGAATTAAAAATATAGCTGTCCTTTTGTGGATATCAGGACGCTTAGACTTTCTCCAGTCACTTATATTTTTACTACAAATAAGTTCTTGATCTCCATTCAATTCGGAAGCAAATGCAAACCTAGTTTTAGCTTGTAGTACTTTTATCGCAGTTTCGATAACTTGATTGTTTCGGTAAGGTGCCTCAATAAAAATTTGCGTCTCTTTTCTACGCATAGAATCAGCTTCTAATGCCTTTAAGCTTTTCTCTAACTCGCCTTTTTTATAGGGTAAATAACCCTTGAAACAAAATTGCTGGCCATTCATACCTGATGACATCAATGCTAATAATATGGAGGAAGGCCCAACCAAGGGAACCACCCGAATACCTAAATCATGTGCGGCACGGACGAGTTCAGAACCAGGATCGGCAACCGCAGGACAACCGGCTTCTGACATTAGACCCACATCATGACCATCCAATGCAGGCTGTAATAAGGCCTTATAATCAATGTGTTCCGCATGTTTGTCTAGCTCTTGAAAATGCAATTGATCAAAATCACCTTTAAAACCCATAGTGCGCATCATCCTTCTTGCTGTTTTCAAACGCTCCACCACGAAATATTTCAATTCAAAAGATTGATGAACTTGCGCAGGAATAGTATGGGCAGCATCTGCAGCTATAGGTACAGGAATTAAATACAATTTACCTTTGGTCATTGCCTATTGTTTTGTACAAAAGTAAGGCATCGAGTGCAAATTTTGCAGCCCAATTAGGGGCTTTAAAGCGCATATATTTACCCCAGAAAGGTTTTGACCCATAAACTGCACCCTTTGGATAGGACTGAACTTGAAGGGCTTTTTCCATTAAGCGTTTTCCATATTGGAGATAACGCTCCTCTTGATATTGGAGTCCTAACTTTAATAAAATAATTACCCATTGCCACTCCCCAGTTAAGCATCTGTAAGAGAAATCACCTATCCAATTTTTATTATAAGATCCAGCCAACACACCTTCGGCTTGGTCTAAGGCTAAAAGCTGTCCCTCTACTAGGTCTAAAAGCCTTCCCTCATACTCTTTATTAAAGGCATAACTCAAACTTTCTAATAATCCTCTGACCGTGTAAGCAATCGTATGGGAATAAGCTTGATCACCATCAAAGCCTGATAAAAGAGGAAAACTTTGATTACCCATCTGTTCCATCAGTTTATCAAAAAGAACAAAGGCCGATTTGCGCAATTGTTCATCTCCATGGCCTTTAGCTAAGGCCAGCACAGGCCAAACGACTCGTGTATAATATGTTGGAATAAACCCTTGTTTGTAATGAATGGATTGGTCTTCCGACTCTAAAACCATCTTCAACCAGTCAACTAAGCGTTCTTCGGCGTCCATATACTTTTGCCCAAACGAATTACGGTAAGCCAGAAAACCTAAGGCAATCTGTGCAGAGTTAAACAAACTAGCTTGATTATTATCGGCATATAGGCTTGGAAATCCACCATTAGCTAATTGAACATCCTCAGCAAGCCATTGCATACAAGATTCAACCAAGTTTTTAGTTGGAAAAACACCTTGTTGTTCTAGCTGTATCAAAGTCGGAATTAAATAGCCAGTTGTTTCTGGATAAGGTTTAGACCAAGCACTTATAGGATGATGAATGAGTGAAAAATATGCTGAAGAGCCCTTGCCACCATGGACATCAATACTGCGTTTGATAAATGAAAAATGTGCTTGTATGGCTTGATCTATATCCATGTACTTTGGCTAGTGTGCAAATAATTGTTTTATTAGGGAACAGGAATTACAACTTAATAAGTTTTCTAGGTATGACAAATAAAAACCTGCTAATACTTGCTCCCTATTTCTTTCCTTATGAAAATCCAAGGTCTAGAAGGGTGCTAAAAGTAGTTGAAACACTTGATGAAGCAGGCTTCTACATACACATAGTCTGCTCCAAGTTAGCTCAAAAACCACCTCAGCTATCAGAACGAGTTTCCATCTATCCTGTAGGATTTAATGCCCCAAAGGAACGGTTCTTTCAACCAGAAAAAGCGAATAAATCACAAGATCGATTTACCTCTAGTAGGCCCTGGATGACCAGGCTGAAACAAATCAATAATCTAGTACTAAAATCCATTTATTGGCCGGATGATTCTTTTACTTGGGTAAAGGATAGTTATGTAAAAGCTGAAGAAATTATCCATAAATATAGTATCGATGCTGTATTGAGTTTTTCACTTCCTTTTGCCACTATCCTAACTGGCTTAAAACTCAAAAAAAACCACCCTAATCTCAAGTGGATTACGGATATCGGCGATCCACTACACTTTCAAGTGGATAATCCAATGAACAACACTTGGTTGTACAACAACAAGAACAGGCAAGTGGAACAACAAGCACTAATGGCAGCCGATTTAAACATTGTGACCAACCAAGGGCTTCGTGAAAAGTATATTTCCGAACTACAAATTCCAGAAAACAAACTAGCTGTTGTGGGTCCATTTAATCAAATTGGCCAACGAGTAATAAAGAGTAAAAACACTGAATCAATCCACTTATTATTTATGGGTTCTTTCTACCCTAAAATAAGGCGGGCTCAAGTATTACTTAAGCATTTAGAAAACTTAGTACTTGAATCCCCCAACATCCAATACCAAATCACCCTTGCAGGAAACCTGAACCACTCTGACACTAAACTATTCAAAAACAATCCTTTAATTGGAAAAATAACCGAATTGAAGCCTTACCTAGACATCGCGAACAGCCAAAAACTAATTCAAGAAGCGGATTTCCTAATCAATCTAAATAACACCACCTCATTCCAATTACCCAGTAAATGTGCAGACTATTTAGCAAGCGGTTTGCCTATCATCAATATTACTCAACATACCGATGATCCATCTATTGTATACTTTAAAAACTATCCACTTTGCTTTCACGTAACATCCAAAACAAGCACCAAAGAACTGGTTCAATTTATTCGTTCCAATAAAGGACAGCTGGCATCTGAACATGCAATTGAAAGCTGTCTGAAGGAATCCAACCCTGTATACTATAAAAGCCTTATTGTGGACGTATTGAAGCATGAATCAAAAAGTCAGAACTCCAAAAAGGACGTCTAGATTTTGATAAAAATCGTTGGGCGATAAACACAGCTAATCTTGGAAATAATCTATTCAATGGAAACACTGTTTGATTCAAAAAAATCATTTGATTGATTCGAAATCCTGCTTTAGCTAATAATTCAGTTGCTTCGGTGGGAGAAAAAGCTAAAATAGATGGATAACCTAAAGATTGTTTCCTGGTCCATTGCTTAGGCATTAATTGCCTTAGGGTAGAAATAATCTTGAAATCTAAACTTTGTTTGTTGGTGAAACTAATGATCAAACTACCATCTTTTTGAAGCTTCTCTCGCACAATACCTAAAAACTCAACCAACTCCAATTCAGTCATATAAGTAGTCACACCTAAACTAAAGATATAATCCTGTACTTGTTGCTTTTTTAGTCGATCTAGGCCGCCTACCTCTCGTTGTTGTATTGGAATATTTGATTGACTAAGCATATCCGCCGAAATATCGATTCCGATATAGTTTGAGAGGGAGTAGTCGTCACTCAATAAGTAATCATATAAAAATCCTGTACCAGCGCCATAGTCGATTAATCGAGTTTCTTCATGGAATGATAAACCACTGCAAGCTGCCACCAGTCGCTGGTTGTAGAAGTAAAACAGAAAAGGGAATTGGTTTGTAAATCGCCCTTTATAATTCGCAGCCATCTCATCAAAGAACTGCAATCGATTTTTAGATTGATGTTCATTCATGGTTTGAGGATAGCATTTGAAGAAAAGTGCGATTAATGACCTCCTGACTGAAATGGTCTAGAATAAGTTTTCGGCCATTTAGTCCAAACTGCTCTAGAGCAGATGGACTCGTGTTGGAAACATGAAGCATAGCTTCTATTAAAGCAGTCACACTTTTAGGGCTAAATATTAATCCTGGTTTTTCCTGCTGTTCAAATACCATACTACATCCTGGAACTTGACTCACCAAAACCGGTTTTGCCATACTCATAGCCTCCAAAATAGATTTTGGTAAACCTTCTCTATATGAAGGCAACACCACAGCAGTGCAAGATTCTATAAAAGGACGAACATCAGTATGCTCTCCTAATAATTGTAGCCCTCCATACCCCTTCAATTCAGATAGTTCTGCAGGAGTCAAGCTATCTGGATGACCATCAACTTCAGCACCCAAAACCTGGAAAATGGCCTTTTTCTCTCTTAAAAAAGCAGCACTAGCTCTCGCAAACTCCATAATACCTTTTGAACGAATCAGCCTACCTACAAACAAGAACACAGGTGGGTCTGGAAAATCAGCTGGTTTGGGACAAAAATGTTGACTATCAACACCCGAACCCGGTATAAGTGTGCATTGATTGGCTTGGACAATACCTAGAAAGAGAAATAAATTTTTATCATCCTTATTCTGAAAAACTACTTGAATAGCCCGTTTAAATGAAAGCTTATAAAGGTTTTTTACACTTTTAGGCAAATAACCTTGTTGAGTAAAACTCGTTCCCAAACCCGTAATAACAGGATAAAATCTAAAGTCAAAAAAGTATGATAATAGGCCAATAAGAATATTGGGTTTTATGGTATAGCTCAACACGATATTCGGCTTGAATGTACACAAAGCCTTAGTTAGCCTCCAAAAGACTAATAAGCTATTTAGAATATCTCTTCTTCGATATGAGAAATGTCCTGTTTCGTAAAATGCATCACCCAAGGACTTAACATCCTCGTTTAAGGTATGGATGTCTGGGCAGGCAACAGCAATTGAATAATCAGCTTGCTTAAGCTGATGCATAAGGTCTCTTCTGAAATTATTAATATTCCAGGCACTGTTTGATACCAATAAGACCTTTTGCTTCATGTATGAATATCTACCCTACAAAAATTTGTCGCCGAACAGTTTACTTATCTGGGTGTTAACCGATTTGATTTCTTGTTCTTTGTTTTTGGGGTAAATCAATAAAACATCAGACTCATCAATAATAATGTAGTCCTGTAGTCCATTAATAACAACCAACTTCTCGCCATTAGTTCGGATATAGGAATCTCGAACATCCTCCAATTGAGAAATTGGGGCATTTATGACATTTCCTTGCGAATCTTTGGTTGATTCCGCATATAATGACCCCCACGTACCTAAATCAGACCATCCAATGTCGGCAGGAAGCGTGTAAATATTATCCGCCTGTTCCATGATGGCATAATCCACCGAAATAGATGGTGTTTTGGGATATGCTGTGTCTATAAAGTTTTGCTCCGCAGGAGTGTTGAAAACAGTTAAATCCTGTGCCAGGATATCGTAAATACTTGTAGCATGTTGTTGAAATGCAGCCAAAATAGATTTCGTTGACCAAATAAAAATTCCGGCATTCCAAACATAATCACCAGACTCTAAAAAGGCTTGAGCGGTCTCTAATGGTGGTTTCTCTGTGAAACGTTTTACTTGCTTTATTTCTCCTGCACTAGATATATCGTAATTGATATATCCATAACCCGTATCAGGTCGGCTAGGCTGAATGCCTAAGGTCAGCAAGGCATCGTTCTTTTCAGCAAAATCGACCGCTGTTTTCAACTTATCAATAAATACCCCCTCTTTCAAAATTAAATGATCAGATGGCGCAATAATTAAGTTCGCCCTTTCATCTAGTGCATGAATCTTTAATGCGGTTAATGCTACACATGGAGCAGTATTATTGCGAGAGGGTTCACATATAATTTGATTATCTGTTAACTCCGGCAACTGCTCTTTTACCAAATCCTTATACATGCCATTGGTTACGATAAAGATTCGATCGGCACTTACTAATTGCTTGAACCGATTAAATGTAGACTGAATCAATGTTTCACCAGTTCCCAATATATCCAAGAATTGCTTGGGTCTATGGGTGCGGGAAGATGGCCAAAACCGACTTCCAATTCCTCCAGCCATGATGGCCACATATGTATGTTGATTACTCATTTAATACCAATCTTTATCTTTTAAATCCGCATAAACAGACTGGATACCTGCACGTAAATCAATGCTTGCAGTCCATCCAAATCCCTTTAATTTATCGACATTCATTAGCTTTCTCGGAGTACCATCTGGTTTGGTCAAATCATGTGTGATTGCACCGTCAAAACCAACTATATCCTTAATGGTTTTGGCCAAATCCAGAATTGAAATATCTGAGCCTGTACCTATATTAACCAATCCTGGCTCATTATAATTAAGCATTAGATAATAACAGGCATCTGCCAAATCATCAACATGCAAGAATTCTCGTTTCGGACTACCTGTTCCCCACATCAAAACTTCTTTATTGCCATTTTTCTTGGCTACATGAAATTTACGAATCAATGCGGGAAGCACATGAGAGTTATTTAGATCATAGTTATCATTTGGCCCATATAAATTGGTGGGCATAACTGAAATAAAATTACAACCATATTGATCTCTATAAGCATCGCATAACTTGATTCCAGCAATTTTAGCAATGGCATAAGGTTCATTGGTTGGCTCCAATAATCCAGTTAGTAAATAATCCTCTTTTAAGGGCTGCGGAGCCATTTTAGGATAAATACAAGAAGAACCTAAGAATAAAAGCTTCTCTACTTGATGAAGATAGGCTGCGTGAATCACATTGGCCTCAATCATCAAGTTATCATAGATAAACGAAGCGCGGTAGGTATTATTAGCTAAAATACCTCCTACTTTTGCGGCTGCAAGAAAGACATATTGCGGTTTTTCTGCTTGAAAAAATGCGTTGACCGCTTGTTGATCCCTCAAATCTAACTCTGCTGAAGTTCGTTCTACGAAATTGGTAAACCCAGCGCGTTGCAATCTACGTTTCAAGGCTGAACCAACCATCCCTCGATGTCCCGCTATGTAGATTTTTGCTTGTTTATCGTTCATTTTAATCCAAGTCTTGATTGATGGAATACCCAGCCTCTTTTAATAACTGATCTTTTTTGAACAATTCAACATCGCTTTGCACCATTTCGCTAACCAAAGCCTGTAAATCATATTTAGGCGTCCAATTGAGTTTGGTTTTAGCCTTTTCTGGATCCCCAATAAGTAACTCTACCTCTGTGGGTCTAAAATAACGCGGATCAACCTCTACTACTTTTTGACCTACTTTCAGTCCAACCTTAGCATCGTTTATGGCCTTAACCACACCTATTTCCTGTACACCCTCACCAGAAAACTCTACAGTAACCCCGATTTCTTTGAAAGCCATTCGTACAAAATCACGAACAGTAGTTGTAACTCCAGTCGCTATTACAAAATCTTCCGCTTTTTCCTGTTGCAACATTAACCACATTGCCTCAACAAAATCTTTGGCATGACCCCAATCCC
>CAJXMP010000024.1 GCA_913056515.1 uncultured Lewinella sp. | reverse complement strand
CTGAGCAACCAATTGTATATATGTTCTGGGTACATTCTTATAATCAATATTGACTAATGCTGCATTTAAAGCTTGAATGTTTTCCTCAATCTTAGACTTCCAATTATCAAAGAAGTGTTTGAATTCCCCGACGCGCCCTAACAATGTATCCGTCAAATAATGATCAAACTTTTGTTCGTACTTAGGCAGGTTGTCTTGTTCTAATCCTTCTAACAAATGAATATAAGACTCGACATGCTCTACTTCATCTGGTAAATGGAATACCTCAGACCTCCAATCCTTAAATCGTTTGGTCAACTGTTCAGAAGGATTCTTGAACTTAATCATTCGTTTTTGCAGCGCTTCTCTTAAACTTGCACCACTTTTATACAATTCAGCTAACTCCTGCTCCTTGGATCGAATGAAATGTGTCCTTTTTTGTTGAAATTCTTCCACGGTGAAGCTATTCCAATCTGGATATCGCTGCTCAAAATCTCCTGAATCAAAATCAGCCAGATCAATATTTTTCATCAATGCAGCTTTTTCTTCTTTGAGTTCAGCTAACATTTTTTGAATATTTTCGATATAGGCTTCTTTTTTCCAATGGGCCTTTTTCAATCCTTCCTGTTCTGTTTGCAAGGATTGAACGGTAATTTTCACCTGGTTTAATTCCGCTTGCAAGATTTGGATCTGATTATCATCACTTTGTAGCAAAGCATGTCTTTGGGTTAGGGAATTCATTTCTGCTTGTGGAAGCTCGAAATTGATCGCTTGAAAATCAGCGAAATAATCCATTAATTCTTTTGAAGCAGACATCCGCTGATTTAGCGTATGTAATTCCGTACGCGTTTGAATTAATGCTTGACTGGTCTTTTCCAGAGATTTATCGTATGCTTTTAAGCTCTTTTTCAGTTTATTTCGCTTTTCTACCGTATCCCATCCTAGAATAAAATCTTGCTTACGGCCTTTAGTTCTATCATCTTTTTCATGCCTTTGACCACCCGATTTTAATAAGCCTTCTTTAGTGATAGCCTTATTAAATTTTACTAAGGCTTTAAGGTTCTCTACACATTGGTAGTTATAGTGTGTCGCTATACGATGCTCCACCCATTGAGCAAGTGGATGCGTTTCTAGGTAGTTTAATTTTCCTACTATTTGTTCTGGACTTCGGTTCTTTAATCCATCGATAGTTTCCGTATCATCCACTTTGTAATAGACTAATTTTCCTTTGAGATCAGTCTGATTTACATATTCATTGACCTTAGTATATATTTTGGCAGGAACTACTATGGATAAGGCAAAACTACGCAACACTTTTTCAATGGAATATTCCCACTCCTTATCGCTAGATTTCACTTGTATAAGTTCCCCAACAAAGGGCAGGTTATTTTTTTTAATCTTGAGATCAGCACAGATTTGTTCTCTAATCCGTCTTACAAAATTTGGAATTTTGGTTGGGTTTTTCAGCAAATATTCATATTCATATTCTTCTTTATTCCGATCTTCAAGGGTATTCGCTTTTTCTTTTTCTAATTGATATAATGCCCTATTCTTTGACTCCATCAATTGTTCAAAAGAAGCTTTTTGATCGCTCGCTTCTTTCAGACAATTTTCAAAGAATGTTATATCGAGCTTTGGCTCATATCCAATGATTTGTAGTAATTCAGCATAATGCTCATAATTCCTTTTTCGAGTATTAAGTTCTTGTTGTTGCGCTGCAATTTTTCGCTCCAATTCTTTCAACTCTCGACCTACATCATTATTCTTGATTTGTACAGCCAAATCTGATGCTTGCTCCTGAAGTTCGTTCAGCTTTTGGTCTAGATTAATAATTTGATCCGTTAATCCTCTAAGATTCTTTTGTTCAGTTTTTTCCGATTGCTTAAATAATTCGAGACCTTTTTGAAGGAAAAATATCTGAGCAACTTGTTTATCTGTAGACAACTGTTCAGATTGTTCAATCAAGGTTTGATACTTCAATCCGTCCTCCCGAATAGGTAAAAGTTGTTCGATTTGCTCTTTACTCTTTGCAATATTGGTTTTGGTCTGAAGCAAGGTGTTAAAGCTTTCCTTTAACAAAAGCCATTCTTTCTCTGTATCCTGAGGTTCGAGCATATTCACTCGAATAAATTCATCCAGATCCCCTAAGACTTTTATACCTACGGTTTGGTTGAACAGGTTTAGTGCTTTTGCGGATCTCATACCAAATAAAAGGATCATTCTATCGGCATATTTGGATGGAGAATCATTAAATAATTCAATATTCCGCTTTGTAGGAGTATTATAAATTTTCTCTAATCTTTTCTTCCAATTACCCAGTGCATCAAATGGTTGAAAGTCCTTTTCAATGGCTAATGGTTTGTGTGAAATTCCAAAAACTCTTTTTAGGCTTCGCTGTGCAAACCAACGACACTGAAACAAGGTAACCTGTGAACCTTCCTCATTTTTAAAACTGGCTAGAATAACCGAATAGGCTTGTTCATCTCTGAGTTTTTGGGCTACCGTCTCACTGCTCCCTTCTTTTTGAATATCCCCATAATAGCCCAAAACGTATGATTCCTCCGTACGGTCCCCTTTTTTCTCTACCCCTGAAGATTGATTGTAGAACCGATCTTTTTTTAGTGGAACTAAAAGGGTTAGAAGCGCGTCCACAAAAGTGGTTTTACCAGAACCATTTGCCCCGGTAAGTAATGAATTATTGGTTTGAGGAGAAACTCTAAAAACCTTTTGATCAAAGGTTCCCCAATTATATATTTCCATGTAATCCAGTCTGAATCCAGACTCTTCTGGACTAGTACTAAACAGACTCCACATATTGCTTCATTTTTTCCTTTAAATCCAGTAGCTCCTCCACTGTAACTCTCGCCTTAATGATCGGCTTAACTACATAAATTCGCTCTGCATGATTATTCCCTTCTTCCTGAATTTTTAGGTATCCTAATTCTAGCGTCTTACTGATGTATTTGTCCAAATCTTTTTGAAACTTCACCCTATTAAAACCTTCGGAAAAGAACATCTCTGCTTGCTCCTTTAATTCCAAATGAGAGACATAGCATTGATCAGCCATGATGTTAGTAGGATTCATTTCGAACGTCTCATAAATTTCTCGGAGTAAAACACAGACCAAAGAAACCTCAAAACTCAATTGACGGCGTGCAAGTAGGTTGACGGTATTTCCATCATCGTCAATTTCCAATTGCCTAATAAAAGCATATCCGTCTTTGGCATTGAAAATTAATTCCAATCCAATTTTATACAAATATTGATAGATTTCCAGTTGATATTCTTCTACATCCTTCCATAATGAATCAGAAGGACTAAGGTCATGCTTGAGCAGTGCTATAACCGCTCTAGCATATGGTTCTATGTTGTTGTGAATCTCACTCATGATAAAAAACTATTTTGGGTAGTTCAATGCACTTTGCACTACCATCATCAAATGGAATACGAACCCTTTCATGTTCGTAGACTTGATGCTTAAAAAATTTTAGCGTATTGAGGTATGCAATTACTTCAGCTAGACCTAATTCAACTCCACCGTGGGACTCTATAAGCTTAGACAAACTCAATTCCTTATGCTGCTTCAAAGTAGCAGTCATAGTCTTTCTAAGTTTGGAGTAATTTATGTTTTTCTTGCTGAGAATATTTAATAATTGTTCGGATTGCAAGACATCACCCTCAGCCTGTTCAATTTTAATTTGATACTGTTCGATGACTTGATGCACTAAATTTAATGGGCGCTCCAGGGACAGATTAAAGTAGGGTCTTTCCATGTATTGAATACCTGGTGCATGTAGCTCTTCAAATGTATTATTTACTGCTAAGGCTTTGATTTCTCCTAATAAGTTTCGGAAGGCCTTATTGTTGGGTTTCTCTTTTTCAACAATAATTCGACCTAATTTTTCGGCCATTTTATCATTGGCTGCAAATACATCTTTACCTGCCCGATATAAGTATCGACTCATTTTACGCAAAAAGAAATCAGAATAAGCTATTTCTTTTTGATTGAGTTTATCGTACAGTTTTGAAACTAGTTCTTCCCAAATTTCTTGGGAGGAGTTTTGTAATAAATAGGTATAAAAGGTGTAGAAGCTCTTACCTTGATCGGAATGTTTCAATTCATCCAATGCATCAAACGTATAGGAAAGGATGGATGCTTTATCAATATCTTGATCAGCATATTTCCGATATATTGATCGCGTAATATCTTTGAAATTATTTTCGACTTGTTTAAAGTCGGATACCAACTCTTTAGCAGATTGATTCAAATGATCCAAGCGAGAGATAATCTGATAGTCTTCGTATAAGAATAACTGATTACCTTCCTCCATCCGCTTAATTTCTTCCTCTATTTTCTCTCGCTTATCCTTTAAGAATTGGATCCGTTGTTGTCTGTCTTCTTCGGTATGTTCAACGAGATCTTTCAGTTGATCTAAGATACTTCGAAACCTAGATTCCGTTCCTACAAATTCTTTTTGTTTGAGTGAGTTGACCCAATCAAGTACCTTTTCGGTATGAAAAGACAATTCAATATATTCATCCCCATTATCGTCTAGAAAATTAGATAGGAAGCCTTGTTTGATCCATTTTCGGAGAAAATTTTTAGCTCTAGATTCATAATTTTCGAAGTTGCGAATGGATGCATCCTCTTCATCAATGATTTGAATTTCATTGATTTCGATATACTCAGAAAGCTTGCGAAAAACATGTTCAAAGGAAATAGATCGCTCATCTAGTTTAGCAAAAACGCTATTGTAGAATTGGATCATAAACAATCTATTTCTATTGCCTAAAAGGCGAATAGATGGCGAGTGTTCAATCACGTCCTTGAGTTCGTTCTGCCGCATCAATGGTTAACTTATTTGAGTCAACAATAATGCAGAAAATTAAGATCAAATTATAGTAATCTAAACAAAAATTGATCCAATAGTAAAAGATTAATTGGCGGTCTTTTCGAGTAACGCCGCTTTCACATATCCCACTTTACCATTGAACTTAACTTTCCACCAAAAGACATCGGTCCGCTCAATTAAATCTACTTGATCGCCAGGTTCAAATCTAAGGATTACTCGAGCCGAAGCCGAGGCACCTATTCGAAGACTTGTTTCTTTAGTTAACTCAAATAATTCCCCTGTTGTTTTAACATTAGTAGACGGACTTGCGTAAGAAAGTGCTTGAACAGCATTTTTATGCATCATACTATTCATTACCATTCTATAGGTGTTAGACCCAAACTTATTATTTAAATATTTAGATAAGCCAACCAAATCTATGGCTTCTCGCTTCCCTCCTTCTAGTAATCTGTTAATCCCTTTTATTCGATTCGATTCATCGAGTTGAATGTCTAATTCCAGAGTTTGATAATCCACTTTATTTCCATATTTCATTGGAAAAGAAACTAAGGATTGTATGCTAGCCCCTTTCGAATTAAATGCCTGAACAACATGAATAGTCTCCAATTCTTTCATGTATACTACAGTTCCTTCAACGGCATACTTATCATTAACTAAGGCCAGATTGATTTCAGATAAATCTTTTATGGTAACCCCTTTTTGCTTATTCGTACTATTTTCATCAAATCGTAAAGTGCTACAATCTAGCACCTGAACATCCAAAGGACCTTGAATATTCAAGTCAGTAGATAACTTAGCAAAATTCGATGCTGAAAAAGGGACTCCATTATTTTCAAGATTTCTAGTGCTATGAATAATATTGTTAAAAACAAGGACAAAATCACCTGAGGCATTAAGCTGAAAATCCACCTGATGTACTTGGTCCAAATCCATTTCAAGCACCTCATCTACTAATACAACTTCCTCTTCGTTAGACTTGTATAGCAAACTAACTTGTCCATCTCCTTTACAATTCAGCTGAAAAAACTGATCCATATCATCCGCAAATGTTGCTTCAAAAAGACTAAATGGAGTTTCATAATTTAAAGCAAAATCAAATTGAAAACGGAAGACATCCTCTGCAATTAAATTTTTAGCTGTTAAGAACTGATATGGAGGACATGTTAAATGGACAGAGGTATTGTTATCCAAGAAGTTTAGTACATTGTCTTTTTCTAATCTGTATTCTGAGTTAGGTTCAGGCCAAATAGTCCAATCCGGTAATAGATCAGTTGAATTAGCACCAGATGAACTATAGTGAAAAAATGGAATAGGTGTATAACTTTGACCAACATGGAAGCTATTTAAATAAGATGCACTGTGTTCGTCACCCAAAACAAAAGGAACTTCATCAGCGATCACACCATCGAAATAATAGGTCCAAACGCCCTTTTGAACAAATGCATTATCCTCCTTATTAACGGCTATAGGTCCTTTTGCAAAAAGCACACTATCCATATTTGAATTGTATAAAAAAATCGATTCGAAATAAGAACCATCATCATTTTGGAAAGTGTATGATTTAGTAGTTTCGTCAGCTGAATATTGGGACCTAATGAGTGTCTGCCCGTTCAATAAACTGGTACAGACCATCAGACCAGTCAATAGGTGTATTATTCTCATAATTTGATTTTTGTGTTTAGAATTTAATCGCTAAACTTTACAATACAAAATACTGGTCCAATATAATGAATAAAAAAAGAGCGTTTGATTTAAATCAAACGCTCTTTGAAAAATTGCTTATGTCTACTTAAAAAGGACTACTCTTTTGTAGTCTATGAAAAATCTTAACTAAAAATTTGAATATTATTACTCCCCCCCAGGAAATAATATTCTTTATTTGTTTGGGTTAGCTTTTTTACTTAATGCTACAGGAATCCAACCTCCTGTTAATTAATACTTTAAAATTAGTTGTAAATACAACTTAAGAAATAGGCAATAATCCCCAACTTGTTGTCAATTCTTCCCTTTCTACCAAAAATACATATTAATATACCAAAAAAATACAATTTTCAACCATTTATAGATATATAAAATTTAATATAAACTATTAATTACCAAGGTTTTATCTACAGGGTAGTTCCTTATAATCCCATCCTTTAACGAATGATATTGCATTAAATATACCAATCTAAATAGCACGTTCTTAATTCACCCAAGAATACTAAAGGCTATTTAAACAAATTCAGTATATTTCTACTAGTAGTGATTTAAGCTGCAATTTTAGAATTGTCTGCTCTGACGATTTATATTGAGTACAAAAAAAAGGCGAAGAGATCTATTCATAAAAAAAAGCGCTTGAAGGGAATCAAACGCTTTTGAACAGATTGCTTATGTCTACTTAAAAAGTACTACGATTGTAGTTTAAAATTGGGCTACACACTTTTAAGAACTGAATATTATGCACTTTCACTAGCGATATAATATTCGAAATTGGTTTTTGGTTTATTGTTTTTGGTTTAATGCTGAAGTTTTAATTAATGGGTTATTACAGTCTGAAAATCAATACTTTAAAGATAAGGCGGCAAGTATATATAGATAATAGGCAATTTATCCCTACTTGTTGTCCAAACTTCCTAAATGTGCCAAAAAAATACAATTATTTACTGTTTTACACTAAAAAAATACCAATTAAAGAATTGATAACCAGTCATTTAAATGAAAGAAATTCGTTTTTTTAGTCAAATCAAACAAAGATCTACTATTGGTTTATTACTTGGCCCAATAGCCTTCTTTATTATTTTATCTACTCATCCAGTGGGCTTATCTGAAG
The DNA here is from genome assembly GCA_913056515.1 of uncultured Lewinella sp. GTDB lineage: Bacteria > Bacteroidota > Bacteroidia > Chitinophagales > Saprospiraceae > AM-2324. The sequence goes on along the minus strand of CAJXMP010000024.1, from coordinate 15,263 downwards.
CTGGTAAAGCTATATTGGCATCCAGTGCATGGGTAGCTATTTGGTGGATTTCAGAAGCCCTACCCTTAGCAGTTAGTTCTTTGATGCCTATTATTTTATTTCCTCTGGCGGGAGGAATGACATTAGAACAAACTACCGCATCGTATGGTCATAAGTTTATTTTTCTGTACATAGGAGGATTTGTTTTAGCTATGGCCATAGAAAGATGGAATCTACATAAAAGAATAGCACTAGTTATTATAAACATTATAGGCACTAATCTTAAATCTATCATTTTAGGCTTTATGGTGGCAACTGCCTTTCTATCTATGTGGATTTCCAATACAGCAACGGCAATAATGATGCTACCTATTGGCTTAGCTATTTGCTCTAAACTAGACGACGATCCAGCCACACGTTTAAATGAACATACCGCATTTAATAAGATTATTATGATTGCAATAGCTTATAGTGCATCCATTGGAGGTGTTGCAACATTAGTAGGTACTGCTCCTAATTTAGTTTTGGCGGGTGTGATTGAAGAGTTTTTTGATGTACAAATTTCTTTTGTTCAATGGTTAAGTATTGGCTTACCCGTATCCATTCTTCTACTTGGACTGTGTTGGTTTTACTTAACTCATATAGCTTTTCCATTTAAAAAGAATGCCTTCCCTGGTGGGAAAGCGCTTATTCAAAGTCAAATTAAGGCACTTGGACCGCTATCCATCCAAGAGCGAAGAGTCCTTTACATATTTATTGCCACGGGTCTCTGTTGGATTTTAAGAGCACTGGTTCTAGATAAATGGATTCCCAACTTAGATGATACCATTATTGCTATTGTTGCCTGCGTAGCTATTTTTATCATTCCAAGTGATAAAGATTTCAATAAAAAGATCTTGAAATGGGAAGAGGCGGTAAAACTACCATGGGGTATTTTATTATTGTTTGGAGGTGGCTTGGCTATAGCTAATGGATTCAAGACCAGTGGTCTAGCCGAATGGGTAGGCTTACAACTCAGCTCTTTGGAGGGATTTTCGCCATTTTTGATTCTGGCTATACTGGTAACTTCCATTAATTTTTTAACAGAAATTAATTCTAACCTAGCGACTACTACTATTATGCTACCCATCTTAGCCCCACTAGGAATCGCTATTGGTATTCATCCATATATTATTATGGCTGCGTGCACCATTGCTGCATCATGTGCCTTTATGCTTCCAGTAGCCACACCACCTAATGCCATAGTATTTGCATCAGGGCACCTCAAAATTAAAGACATGGCAAGAACTGGTGTATGGATGAATATTATAGCCTTAATTGTAATTAGCTGTTATGTCTACTTCTTTATGCCAATAGTGTGGGACCTTCCTGTTTTAAACTAGAATAAAGTATTAACAGGAGAACGAAATTCTAATTCGTGTTTTAGCAATGCTTTTTTGCGATCTAGTCCACCAGCATATCCGGTTAGAGATCCATTTTTGCCGATCACCCGGTGACAAGGAATTAGGATAGAAATAGGGTTTTTACCATTTGAAGAAGCGATTGCCCGAATAGCTAAAGGTTGTTCCATAAAGCGGGCTTGCTGTTCGTAAGACCAGGTTTGCCCGTAAGGAATTTGTAGAAGACTTCTCCATACTTCCTTTTGAAAATCCGTGCCTTTAAGTTCAATAGGTGTATTAAACACCTTCAATTTGCCCTTAAAATAAAGTTCTAATTCTTTCTCTAGGAAATTCAATAGATCATTTGATTCATTCTTGATGAGGGCATTGCACTCGGCACTGTATTTATCTTTCACAGCTTGCACATCAATTTTATCAGTAAAAGCCAGATAAATAATCCCTTTCCCGCTAGATATTGCGTAAAGCATACCTAGAGGACATCGCACGTATGAACCATAATAATTTTTCATTTGAACATGACCTAGATGATTCCTACAAATTAATCTTTTTTGCTGTGTTTTACCAATTCATACAATCACAGCATTATACATAGACTATTTGTTGATTATCTAATAGACCTTCCCCATCAAATCGATAAGCAGCTAAATATCCCTTCTTGGCAATGCTAAAATCTAAACAACATACATTTGATTTTTGAATCATTGGCTCTCCTTTCAGCCAGTAATGGCCAAAAAATACTGGTTTATGGGCTACAGGATAAACCTCACTCAAAGTCCCAGGATCTAATTGTACATTGATATGATTTAAATGTGCTTGATTAGGAATAGCAGCTTCTCCATAAGTTTTACCAGCTGGATTCTCCCACCACTTGAAGCGGATATGCTGCCTTTTCTTTCCATCCTTATCAAAAAAATGATGCCCGGATGGTAGTTCTAACTCCTTCCCTTTTAAGGCAACTTCTACAGCATCATTTAAAGCAGTACCCTTTTGACAAGAGTTGATAAGTTTTCCATGGGAAAGTCTGTTGTCATTTAAAGCGGATTTCAAGACATTGATTGCTTTAGAATCCCAACAAGCATGAACAGCATTGAATGTGCTGTCTTCATAGAATAATGGTAAGGTATAGAACCAATTTAAATAACTTTGGTATGAATCTTTTTTTCCAGCAAATTGATGGAGTGTAGCCTGGTATTGATTGATGGTACCTGGATTATGTGGCCTTAGATATGCTCCCTCATGTTTTGTCTCAAAGCAGAGTGCATTATATTCATGGTTGCCCATAATAGCAAGCGCATGGCCTTCCTCCACCATGGAGCGCACGATCTTTAATGTAAGCTCAATCTCTGGTCCTCTATCAATATAATCTCCTAGAAAGAAAACTTTTCGTTCGGGGTGTTTGTACACCCCATTATATCGTTCATAGCCAAGTTTCAGCAGTAGGGCTTCTAGATGCAGGCCATAACCATGGATATCGCCAATAAAATCGTACATAGTTTATTTTGAGGTTTAAGGTAAAAACTTCAAAATATAATCATAAAATCTTAATATATCCTAATTCACGACCACACGCTTGGAGCGGATTTGACCATCATCAAATACTACCTGTATGAGAAACAAGCCTTTACCATAGTCTTTAAGGGATAAAGTTTGATCAAATGGTATAGCATCTGTAATGGACATATTATGTACCATCCTTCCGCGAGCATCAAAAACTAAAAGATCAAAAGGTACATGCGCATTCAATTGCACTTGAACCGCACCATTGGAAGGATTAGGGAAAGCATGAATTGCACCTATATTTTGGTCTAATACTTTTACAACACTAGTTGGATAATTAAATTCAAACCAATTGACATTAAGTGGGCCAGCGTATACAGTAACGCGCATAGTATATCGACCCTCAGGTAGTAAAACATCTATACTTGAAGTTTGCCAGGATTGCCATCCCCCAGTACTAGAAAATGTAGGTTGATCTATTAAATATACACTACCATTGGAATCTATAAATACAATCTTTAATTGAGCAGTACCATATTGGGCTGCATGTCTCACATCAAGCCTATAATTCCCTCCAGCTGGAACGTATACTTCATAATCCATGTAATCAAATGGATCCAAATAACCTATATTTTCACCACCACCTACATCCGTGGTTGCTTCCAATTCGATTCCTGATTGTGCGCTAAATGCCTCTGCCTCTATTCTAGCTGGTATCACATGTACAAATTCTAACCTATTTTCAATAGGTTCTAGCATAAAGGTATTTAAAGTGGTTTCATCAATAGCAGCGACATCCTCACCAGTATAGGTCAATCTAATTTCATCTGAATAGATCAATAGATCGGCTAGTTCAAAGTTGATGATTCGAGGATTATCATTATCTAAAGCTATTTGATTAATGGTCCTAACTTCTCCGTTCACGGTGAGTTCAAACAAATCCACATAATCTTCCACCGGACCTTGTAGCAGTTTATTGGCATTCATCTGAATATGATATTCATCGATGGTTTCCCCATTTATAAATGTAGTGGGTAGCGAATTTGATTCAATTCCTGTTTCAATGAATTCAAAGCTACTTACATTGAATCCAGCCTGATCAATATAGAATTGTAATTTTTCATCACTTTCATCCAAGATCACATTTTCAACTAGAACTGTGGTCCAGGACTGCCAATTTCCAGTTGGAGGAGCAAAGGTTGTTGGAATAAGTTCTGCACCATCAGCTTTGAAATGAAAGCGACCTCCTGAACCCCCTGAAGAAGTACGCACAGCAATATGATACACACCTGAAGTTTCCACATCGACCTCATACTGCATCCATTCATCAGTAGCAGTGAATCCAACATTGAAACCATTAGAATTTACATCATCAGAACAAAATTCAATATCGACTCCATCATTCCGATAGGCCCAACCATCATTCCAAGAAGTGTATTCTCCAGTTGACACATTGTAGTTAGCCGATACTTCATCAAAGTAAGCTTCACCAATAACACCCATATCATAATCTGTTGCATGAACCACACCAGGTATCATGTGATTAGTATAAGGTATTGTTTCTTCTGAATGCACTTGACGGAACATGGCATCAATGACCTCTGGTTGAAAATCACAGTTTTCCATTTTAAGGTCCTCCGTTAATTGCATTAAAGTCTGTTTTACAAAAAGTGTATCTGGCGTTTGGCCTCCATTATTCCAATAGTCTAATAAACTTTGATAATCTGAACTCTTGGTAATAGATAAGGCACAAGAAATAGATTCCACTTTTTTCAATGGCCACCAAGCCCAACCGATATCGAAATCTTCCAATAATCGAATAGCATCAGCAAACCAAACATTAGAATTTTCCCCACTTTCACCGAGGAAAAGGGGCACATTATAACTATTTCGAATGTCCAGTACCCATTGTATGGAAGCCGGATCATTAAATGACCAATACTTATGTGGTGAATAGACCAAGTTAGGATCCCAAGGAGGCGTTAAACCTGTGAAATCATTAGCAAACCAATTCCCCTCGATGAATATGATATGATTAGCATCAACAGCACGAATGGCCTCTGTAATATCTTCATAAAGGTTTCTAAGACTAGTATTACCTGGAAGATCCCAATTGGGCTCATTTAATAAATCATAGCCCGCAACCCATTGTTCATCCGCGTAGCGTTCAGCAAGCCTCTCCCACAATGCAACTGTTTTAGCTTGATTTGCAGAACTTTCCCATAAAGAGGGCTTACTTGGGTCATAATCTGAAATACCCTCATCATAGCCTTGCCCACCTGGTGCTGCATGTAGATCTAGGATAACATACATTTCATTTTGTGCGCACCAGGAAATAAGACTATCCGTCATTTCAAATCCTTTATCCAGCCAAGTGTGTTGGCCTGGAACGGGTTCATCTTCGATAGGTAGCGTAAATAGATTATAATGCATGGGAAGACGAACAGCATTGAATCCCCAAGACTTAAGTGCTTCTACATCAGCTTGACGCATATGATTAGCATACCATGCCTCATAAAATAAATCTGTATCTGCTTCACCTATTAATGCCTCGATTTCAGCTCGAATCTTCCGCTGGGAATTTGCAAAGCCAGCAGTTTGAAGCATGTAACCTTCTTGTAACATCCAACCACCTAAGCCCATACCTCTCAGCAAAACGGTGTCTTGAGCCTCATTGACAATTACTTTACCACTGGCACTCAAAAAGTTTTGACCGTTGACAGAAGCAACTAGACCATAAGTCAAAAAGAAGCAAATAATAAATTGAAGTAGATTACGCATACCCTTAAATATGGAAAAATGAGTAAGCACAAGGCTCACTCATTTTAAATTAAATTATTGTTGTATAATGAATTTCTTGGTCAGCAGTCTACCTTCGTAAGCCAATTGAATGAAATAAATTCCATTAGCATAATCAGCAGTATTTAGTACAGTTTGACTACCTAGGTTGGTATCTCGACTTTCAACGAACTTACCATAACTATTAATAATTATAAAGGACGCTGGCTGTTCACTAGACTGTCCATTCCACTCAAAGGTTAGTTGATCTTGAGCTAATGTTGGACGAATAGTGAATAGATTATCTGAATTAAATAGCTCATCAAGATTAGATTCAACGCAAGATCCGTCATTTACACAATTTCCAAAACAAGCTAAAATAGTAGTATCTGAGCTTGTAGGTGGCAACCATCTATCATTGAAGGAATCCGGATCAGCACATTCTAATCCCTCTAAATTTTCCTTACAACTCCAATCTCCACAGTTTCCATTCAAGAAGGTATAATGACTAGCAAAGCCAACTGGCCTTCTGGTCACAAAAGTGTATATTCCATCACCATCCGGATCTATCATTGGATTATCACCTGGCGTTCCAAAATTACCTCCTCCAGCAATAAAAATTCCACTCGGATCTACATCAATTTCCGTGGCATTCAATTGGAAAGTAATATCAATGGAATCTGTAACCACGGTACAATTACCATCAAAATCACAAGTTCCAAAACAAGCCTGAATAATAGTATCCGACATGATTGGAGGCATTAACCTATCATTAAAATTAGCTGGATCAGCACATGACAGACCAGCGATATTCTCTTTACAGCTCCAATCCCCACAATTTCCATTTAAAAAGGTATAGTGAGATGTAAAACCTTGCTGTCTTTGAAAAACTCCAGTATATATACCATCACCATCTAAATCTAAAAGTGGGTTATCACCAGGAAAACCAAAACCACTTCCTCCGGCAATAAACAATCCACTTGGATCGATATCAGGTATTAAGGCTGTATTCAACTCAATGGTTATAAAAACAGAATCTGTTACAATAGTGCAACCGCCGTCTGAATCACAAGTTCCAAAACATGCTAGTACTGTTGTATCCTGTGTTACGGGTGGTATGAAACGATCGTTGTAATTGTCTGGATCTCCACAAGGTAGACCAAACAGGTTTTCTTTACAGCTCCAGTCCCCACAATTTCCATTCAAAAAGGCATAGTGACTCGAAAAGCCTACTTCCTTTTCAAAAGTAACGGTATAGATGCCATCTCCATCAGGATCAACCATAAGATTATCTCCAGGGAAACCAAATCCTGTACCTCCAGCTATGTAGACACCTGATGGATCTACATCAGCTACAGTTTCCATATTTAGCTCAAAGGTAATATTTACCGTTTGTGCAGAAAGGCCTCCTACAAATAGTAATAAACAAAATGTAATTAATTTTCTCATGGCTTATTATTTATGTGTTAGTATATATTTATTGTTCACGTATTGTCACGTTATCTATGGTCACACCCTCTGTCCCAAGGTTCGCTCCTCCAGCTTTTATCACTAAATAGGCAGAGCTTGTTTCACTGAATTCAAAAATTCCATTAGGAGAACCTGCGCTGCAGGATAAAGAGGATAAGGGTCCATCAAAAGGTTCTCCGCCACAGCCATCCCAAGTATTCAGTCCCATTAAAATTCCTCCACTGCTATAGTCTTGCCCAAGAGCTGGTTCAGCTGTACCTACGAATACTTCAAACCAGCCATCTGACATACCACTTCCGGATATATCCATTTGGATTTGATAGGTCACTCCGCCCTCTACTTCAATAGGTTGAAAAATACCTACGTTACCCCAGCCACCACCGGTCCAGTGTGCCTGTCCATCACTAATTTCTACTTCTGCTCCTGCAGAGATAGGCAGTATCTGCCACACCGAATTATCATCGAATGTGCCGTTTTCTGCTAAATTAGAACCTGTTAGATCTTCAGCAATTGAAATGGTTTGAGTAGTCTCTGCAGTCCCCCCATCAGTAAATATTTTGAAGCGTACTTCATAATCACCTTTCACATAAAATATTTTTTCTGCTGTATGACCTTCAGCAGCTGTATTATCACCAAAGTTCCAGTGTTCATACCAGGTCTCTACGGAAGGACTTGCTGTGAAATAAAACTTATTTGGATTCTCTGCATCAATAGTATATGAAAAGGCAGCATCTGCTTCCGCAGGAGCGGTGCTAATCATTTCTTCATCGCTACTGCAAGAAGTAAATCCCACAAGTGTGATTATTGAAATCAGTAGTATGATGTTGTTATTAAACTTGTGCATATCTATCTTTTTACTTGTATTATCATTTATTAATAGCCAGGATTTTCTACCAGTCTAGGATTGTTATCTATTCTTCCTTGACCAATAGGTATATAATAATGCTGGGGATAGAAGTTCATCTTATTAGGTTCTGCCTGAATGACTTCATAGGTAAACGTAATATTCCCAAAATCATCAATATGCCTTAGCGAACGGATTCCATAAGTTTGCACACTGAGTTTCTCTTCTGCAGTACGCCATCTCCTCAAGTCCCAATATCTATGGTCTTCAAAAGCTAATTCAATCTTACGTTCATTCCTCAAACGGTCTCTGTAAGCATCTCCAGATAAGGATTCTAATCTGAGGTCAACCATCAAACCTGCTCTTGCTCGAATGGGCTCTATATAATCTCTAGATAAAGCTTCTTGACCCAATTCATATGCGGCTTCTGCAGCGTTTAGATAAATCTCTCCTAAACGGAACAGGATACAATCCTGTCCAGAGTAGTATTGCTGAATCAATAGAGGTGAACCACCATCAGCCAAATACTTTCGTACATAAGCTCCAGTTTTAGTTGCATCCGGGTGAACACCCATGCCATCTTTTCCAACTCCAGTGCCTGTATTCGTATCCACTTGTCCATTTCGAACAGTTGCATACCAAGTTTCCACACCTGATCCTTGGAATACATCATAATTCGTCAAAAGTGTCCCTTTGAATCTAGGATCGCGACCATTGAATGGATCAGTTGCATCATAACCAGAACCTTGTTCTTCCGGCAATTTTCCAGTTGCTAGCATCTCATAGCTATCCATCAGTCCTTTTGTAGGGGACATACTTGAACCCCAATCTACCCTGTAGCTATATGGTGAGTTTCTTAAATCATAGGAATGCCCTTTTTCATAAGGGATCCATATTTTCATGAAAATGGTTTCATCTTCTGTTTCGTCCAAGAATAGTCGGGTATAGTTCTCTGTAGGATCAGCATAGTTGTTGAATAAGGTATATCCACCTTCCTCGATCAATAAAGTAGATGCATCTAAAGCAAGTTGGTAATAATCATCCTGCATTGCATTATCTATCCCTAGTAATCCATCTAATTGTACTGTTCCGTATTTAGCAATACTACCTGCATATAATGCTGCTCTAGACTCCATAGCTTTAGCAGCCCATCGACCTGCTCTACCTTTTTGTCCTACCCATCGGTCTGGTAATAAATCAAAAGCCAGTTGAGCATCTGCAATAACTTGATCGTATACTGCTTGTTCTGTATCACGCTCTGGAAAGTATTCTTCATCAGGTGTTAATTCAGGGTCCTGCGGATCCAATATGATAGGCACACCACCATATCGTTTTACCATGGCGAAATAACAAAAGGAACGCAGGAAGTATAATTCACCTAGACGACTATTCTTCTCTGTTTCAGTTAATACATCTGTACCAATTTGCTCGATACTCTCTAGTGCATAATTGATTTTCCAAATATTATAATACCCCCACCAATCAAGTGGCCAATAGTTATTACTCGTGCCCCAGTTGCCTGGACGAATCGTGTTATACGCTGGCGTCCAAGAATAGGTACTCATGGCTAAATCTGTCAGCGCATCTCTGTGCGCTCCCCAACCAGCACTTTGTCCAAAATCTTTCAGATAATCATAAGGCATATTATCATAAATCTTGAAGATATAGGTATCCATTAGATCTCGATCGCCCCATACATCGGCTTCAGTAATACGATCCAATGGTGGTGCATTTAAAAAATCGGATTGACAAGCTGAAAAACTCATCAGAATGAACAATCCTGCTACTATATTTTTTACTATAATTCTCATGCTGTTCATTTTAAAGGGTTAGATTAATTCCGAAAGTAATGGATTTCAATTGTGGGTAATACCATCCAGTAGAGGATTGCATCTGTGGATCAAATTCTTCTTCATAAGATTTGAATACCATCAGATTATTACCCGTTGCAAAAAGGGTGATATCCTTAAATCCACCATCCTTTTTACCCCACTTTGGCAGCGTATAACTTAGATTGACATTCCTGATTCTTAAATGATTAGCATTACGCATCCAGAAATCTGAATACTTGTAATTATTCTCATTAAAACCACCATCTGTGACGCGTGGATATCTAGCATCTGTATTATCCACTGTCCAATAGTCCATCTGATATGCGTAGCCATTAAAACCATTTCTCAATGGAGCTTGAGCCTCGCCATCGATATAGATATCATAACCTAATGCCCCTGTGAGCAATACGGATACATTGAAGTTTTTATAACTCGCTGACAGATTGCAGGAGTAGTTATATGCTGGTTTATCGCCATTTCCAAATACGCGTTGATCGAGTACATCGATAATACCATCATCATTCAAATCGACATACTTCACATCACCAGGCTGAAGACTTAGATTACCATTATTATCTTGGATTGGACTGGCCTCGATTTCTTCTTGAGTCTGAAACAAACCATCAGATACATAACCTCGTCTTAGATTCGTAAAGCCACCAGTTATCGTCAAGTTCTGACGCATAAACTCGTCTTGGATAAGGGCCTCATCTATAAACTCAGCCGTTTCTCTAGAATAAGAGAAATTGGTTCTAGAGGAGAAATTAAATCCGCGAGCAAAGTTTTTGGAGTATCCCAAACTCAACTCAAAGCCTTCGTTGGAATATTCATGGAAATTTCGGGCAGCTAATCCAACACCTAAGGTACTTGGAACAGATCCTGATGCGTAAGCCAATACGCCTTCCTTATACCTTTTAAAATAATCTATTGAAAGTGTAAGGTCAGAATTGAATAAAGCCATATCTAAACCAACATCATAAGTAGTTATGGTCTCCCAAGTGATATCTCTATTGGGAAGATCGGTATTATCAATAGTAGGAATAGCAGTTTCATTGATGGCGAAGAAATGATTAAACACAAAGCCAGACAACCATTGATAAGCTGCCGTACCATCATTACCTGCAGTTCCAACTGAGGCTCTTAGTTTTAAGCTTGGAACATATTTTTGAATTCCACCAAAGAATGGCTCCTCTGAAATTCGCCATGCTGCAGAAACCGAAGGGAAGAATCCCCACTGATTTTCTGGAGCAAACCTAGAAGAACCATCATAACGGAAAGCAGTTTCAAGCATATATTTAGACTTAAAATCATAATTAAACCTTCCGACAAGTCCTAATCTATTCTCTCTATACTCTCCCCCGCTAGCGTCTTTATTTTCATTTGATCCAGCAAATAATTGATCAATTACTTGAGATTGAAAATCCTGTCTTCTACCAAAGAAATTCTCCCCTTGACTACTTTGGACTTCTCCTAAAACAAGCGCAGAAACGGTATGATTACCAAAAATTCGATCATAAGTAATGTATTGCTGTGCCACATAATTATTAGCATAGTTCATACTCTGAGTCAGAACCGTTTCGGAGAAAGATCCTTCTGGACTTGCGGTGAAGGAGGAATAATTACCCGTTAGGCGATTGAGGGTGTAGAGCTCATAACTTTTTCCCCAGTTTTTATTGTAGAATACATTATTAACTAAGGAAGCATATGATTTTACTTTTAAGCCTCTGATACCAATTTGCTCTAAATCCCATTCAAGGGTCAGTTTAGCATCGATATTATTGTTACGTTGTCTGTAGTATCCAGCATTAAAGTCTCGCATACCCTCTAAAATATGGTTTGGACTAAAACTTGGACGGGCAGGTGTTCCATCTGGATAGTAGGCTAAATCCATTGGAAGGGCTCTACTTAACTCCCTGTATATATTATAAGCTGAATAGGCTGGCGCTTCATTTAATCGTCTTCTACCAGCAAGATTTATTTGAAATCGCAAATAATCTGAAATATCTGCATTGATATTCGTTCTCAAATTAAATTGCTGATAACCCAATACATCTTCTGTGTAATTCGAGCTTTGATCCAAGAATCCAGCAGAAACGAAATATTTAATTTTCTTAGTTCCTCCCTTTACATTCAAGTTATGTCGTTGCTGAAAACCCCAATCTTTAAAAATTAGCGATCGCCAATCTTCATTAGGATAATTGATAGGATCTGCACCATTGGCATACAAGGCTAATTCATCTTCTGAATAAAAGGGATCCAATCCAGCATTTAAAAGTCCTTCATTGCGGACCGTGGCATGCTCCACAGAAGTTAAAAATTCAGGATATGTGGTAAATGCTGTATGTGTAAATTGATTGCTATAATTTAATTCAGGTTTACTCTCAGTACCTCTCCTAGTCGTAACTAAGATTACCCCATTTCCACCCTGTACACCATATACAGAAGCAGCTGCAGCATCCTTAAGCACTGAAATACTTTCAATCTCATTAGGATCTAAATCATCAATGTTTGCAGGAGCACCATCTACGATCACTAAAGCATTACCAAAATTTCGAACTTCAAAGGAAGAACCACTAAAACCTGGTTCCCCACTCCCTTGTCGTACAAATAAACCAGAGGCTAATCCTTCTAAACTATTACTAACAGTTGGAACGGGAAGTTTACGTAATGTTTTGGTATCCACCTCCGAGATGGAAGAAGTTAGCTTAGCCTTGGATTGAACTCCGTAACCAACGACAACCATTTCTTCGAGCTCATTACCAGGAGTCAATTCAACTGTTACATTTTGATCCTCACCTAATAAAAGTGTTTGAGTAGCGTAACCTGTGTAAGAAAAAGTAACTGAAGTTCCTTTTGCAGGAACCTCTATAGAAAAGTAACCTATTTCGTTGGTGATTGAACCTGTAAGCAAATCATCTAAAAGGATGTTTGCCCCAATTAAAGGTTCACCATTTTTTGCATCTACTACGATACCAGAAATCTCAATTTGAGCTATACCTTGAATCGTATTAAATAAAACCAACAGTAAAGTCAGTAATCTTAATTTCATAAATTAGATTTTATAACAAATTAAAAATTGGCAAAGCCAATACTACAAGAATAATTTGGTCTTAAACACTAGATGGGCACTAAATAAAAATACTAGGCATTAATTATTTTGTCGAATTATTTACTACGACAATACTACGACAATTAAATATTTCGGGTTATTTAAGGCAAAATGACAAAAATATTATAAAAGCCTATCTTCATTAATCTTTAGGTTTTCTCAAGTTGAGAATATATGTTGCAAGGTCTATTTCATTGGATAAACCTAACCGTTTTTTCAGTCGATATCTAGCTTGTTCAGTCGCTCGGATAGATGTATTCAATAAAGACGAGATTTCCTTTGAGCTAAGATTTAAGCGAATTAAATAAATGATCCGGAGATCATTTTTAGTAAGCGATGGATGTAATTTATTGACTTCTTCTGCAAAGCTTTTGTCTATTTGGGCGAAATAAAAATGAAACTCATTCCAATAATCAGAGTTATTTAGCTCAAAATTAATCTTAGAAATAATGGAGTTTAAATCCTCCTTTTCTTTAACTAGTTTAATGTCTTTTAGTAGGGATTTAAGCACCTCATTTTTTTGAGCAATCTGAGCAGAATTGAACATTAACTTCGAGTTACTTTGGTTGATTTCAGAGGCCAATTTTTCGTTTTGAAGTTGTAAGACTTGACGTTTATGGACAGCCACTTTCTGCTGGGTGTATAGATTCAATCCTAACCAGGCTCCTACAATTGCAATAAGCAGTATTAATACTCTAAACCAAGCAGTTTGCCAAAGTGGTGGATGAATATTTATTAAGATATCATTTTCAACATCTCTATACTTATATCTCAATTTATAAGTCCCTGGATCAATATTAGTATAATAGGCTATATTACTTCCCTTTTCTGTAGTTTGCCATTCCAAGTCAAAATCCTCTAATAAATAGCTGAAGGATTCATCATATGAATTTGCAAAATCATTATTTGCAAAATATAAGGTGAATGATCGGTCTCTGTGATCTAGATGAACAAGTTCTGCATGCTCTATAGGCTGATCAAATCTAAATGAATTAGAGGATTTAGAGGTCAATGAAATAGTTTCATTATTGATATCAATTTGCGATAAAAAGACCTTATAATCATAATCAATATCTACTGGTTTAAAAGCATCTATTAGATTCAAACCGTAAATACCGCCAGCTAATATTTTATTGGCTTTACTGAATAATATGGCTTGTTGATTAAACTGATTTGCATCTTTCTGCCTTTGAAAATCGTAATTGATTACTTCGTAATTGTTGTTATCTAACTGAGTAAGTCCCGCAAATCCAGACAACCATAAATAACCATTTGAATCTTCACAAATACCCGATATATTATTCGAAAGCAACCCAGATGAATGATCAAATCTCCTAAACCCTTCCTTAATTTTTAAATTCAATCCTCCACGCTCTGTCCCAATCCATATTTGATTCAATTTATCTTGAAAAATTGCCCTTACTCCATTATCACTTAAAGAAAATGGGTCTTGTTCATTGTACTCAAAAGAAGATAATAAGGCTCCTGCAGCATTTAAAACATCAATGCCCATCTCAGCATAACCAACCCAAATCTTTCCTTCGTGGTCAACTAAAACATCCATGATTTCAGTACTTCGTAGATCGACTTTAATTAATTCCATTGTTTCATCATTCAACAGAAATAAACCTTGCCCCAAAGTTCCTATCAAAATCCTTCCGTCTACCAATTCGTCAAAAGCCCATATATTTGAGATAGACAATGCGCTATTGGGTAATATCTGTTTGAAATACCCTGTGTTGGGGTCGTATTGATCTACCCCTGATCCAAAATGCCCTACCCAAACCTTGCCGCGTGAATCTTCAAATAAGGTCCGTATGGTATTGCCAGAAATGGAATGAGTAGTTAATTGAGCAGTTTTGTATACTTGAACTTTTTCTAGTGTCTCTACATTTTCAGCTAATAACAGCCCACCCCCATCTGTACCAATCAAAAGCTCCCCATTACTATGCTCCAGCATACTCAATACAGAATTGGATTTTATTCCTTCATTTGAAAGCTTTCCGAGTGGATAAAAGTCAAACTTAACCTTAGATGATTTTAAAATATTTACACCACCATTAAATGAACCAATCCATAGATTATCTGTATCATCCATCAATAAACAATATAGAGCATCTGTGTTAAGAGAAGTTTGATCTTTATTTTTATTCCTAACTGGCTTGAAGGAGTTTTTTATAGGATCATATACAAAAAGTCCATCGCCATCAGTAGCTGCATAAATATTTCCAGCTTTGTCTTTAATTACATCCATTACAACATTAGTAGGTATTCCAGATGCAACATCGTCAATAGAGAACCTTTCGTAAGACAAGTCACTAAGTTTGACTTTGTATAATCCAGTTCCTTGGGTA
>CAJXMP010000023.1 GCA_913056515.1 uncultured Lewinella sp. | reverse complement strand
CTCTTCTGGGGCTCCACCGGTGGCGAATGGGTGAGCACACCCACTGCAAACTGCAACGTCTGAGGCAGCACCTGTCACACAAACAACACACCTATAGGGTGAACACGGGGGAACTGGACTAACCATATCACCCGAGATTTACTCCAATAAAAATGCCCTTCCTTCACATTCTCATCTACCAACCACCTTAAAGCATCCAAATTCTCCTCACGATTATCAATAAGCATACTCACAAGCGGCTTTCCTTCTCTTTTCATATAACGAGTCATCGCAATACGGGCTGCTTCAATCTGTCTATTGGTGATTCTACCATTTGTAATCGCCTTTAAACCAAAGGAACCAAAATCAACAGTATGTCCTTTATAAGAGATACCACTATTTCTTCCTTTTTGCTGTTTGCGATATTTCGTTCTTTTCGGCTGTAACATTATTAAAACAATTTGTCGGCAGGCTATACCTACCAGTTAATTATAATTTACAACACCCTTAAGCCTGACTACAAGAGCCCGAGCCTAAAAAGCGTGGCAAAGGTACGTCATTTTTTCGAAATAATACAACTTCCCTTTACCTAAATTATTGACAGTGAAAACTAAAGTCTTAGGAGTTTTTATTTTGTCTCCCTGGTCTTCTATTTCCACCACCGCGACGGCCATCTCTTCTGCCTTGACCTCTTCCGCGACCTCCTTTATCTTTCTTCATATCGAAGCCAGCATTTGGAGATAAGTCACGCTTACCAAGTACTTCTCCTTTACAGATCCATACTTTGATACCGATCTTACCGTATACGGTTTGTGCTTCAACTAAAGCATAATCGATGTCTGCTCTGAAAGTATGAAGTGGCGTTCTACCCTCTTTATACTCTTCAGATCTTGCCATCTCAGCACCATTCAAACGACCACCGATACGTACCTTGATACCTTCAGCACCTGCACGCATACTTGATTGGATAGCCATTTTAATAGCTCTACGATAGTTGATTCTTCCTTCGATTTGCTGCGCAATACTTTCACCTACGATAGTAGCATCCATTTCTGGCTTACGGATTTCCAAGATATTAATCTGGACATCCATACCTGAAAGCTTTTTCAGCTCTTCGCGAATACGGTCTACTTCTTGACCGCCTTTTCCGATGATAATACCCGGACGTGAAGTCTGGATAGTAACGGTAACACGCTTAAGTGTGCGCTCAATCACGATTCGAGCGATACCACCCTTACGGATACGAGCTTTAAGGTATTTTCTGATTTTCTCATCTTCAACTACCTTATCTCCGAAGTTTTTACCTCCAAACCAGTTGGATTCCCATCCTCGGATAATACCCAAACGATTACCAATTGGATTCGTCTTTTGACCCATTGTTCCAATTTAAATGTTTGAAATAGAGACCTACATGAGTATGTCTCACTTTATTCCACTGTTAATAATTTTATTCTACAGTTTCTGCCTGCTCAGACGCTAATGGCACACTATTCTCAACCACGATAGTTACGTGATTTGTGTGCTTGCGAATACGGTGCGCACGACCGTGAGGAGCGGGACGGAAACGCTTAAGCATAGTACCTTGATCTGAGAATGCAGTCTTAATAACAAGACCATAGTCATCAGCGCTTTCAGCACCATCCAATTTGTTTTCCCAGTTAGCTACAGCTGAAAGGACAAGTTTTTCCAACCACACTGCTGCTTCCTTTTTAGTAAAGCGAAGAATATCTAAAGCTTCCTCTACTCCCTTTCCTCTTACGAGGTCAACCACCAATCGCATCTTACGTGCTGACATCGGACAGTTTCTAAGTTTAGCTACTGCTTCCATTGTATTCAATACATTTGAATATTCAAAAATCCACTTCTATCCGAATCTTATTATTCGGCATTCAAGCGGCCTTTCTTATTTTTTACCGCCGTGACCTTTGAAAGAACGCGTTGGAGAAAATTCACCCAACTTGTGTCCTACCATGTTCTCCGTCACATAAACCGGAACGAAAATCTTTCCGTTATGTACAGCAATAGTTTCTCCAACCATGTCTGGAATGATCACTGATGATCTAGACCAAGTTTTGATTGTTGTCTTTTTACTGTTTTCCTTAGCTGCATATAATTTCTTTAGCAACTTGTGAAATACGTAAGGTCCTTTTTTTATCGATCTTGCCATAAAGCAACTTATTTTTTAAGTCAATACTTATTTAACAATTACCTCTTCTTATTCTTACGACGAGAAACAATAAGCTTAGAAGACGCTTTACGAGTATTTCTCGTTTTCTGTCCTTTAGCCATGATTCCCGTTCTTGAACGAGGGTGTCCACCTGAAGCACGACCTTCACCACCACCCATTGGGTGATCAACCGGGTTCATGGCAACACCACGAACGTGCGGACGGCGTCCTTTCCATCTTGAACGTCCAGCTTTACCAACTACTGTTAATCCGTGATCAGGATTTGAAGTAGTTCCCATAGTCGCTTTACAAGTCAACAAGATTCTACGTACCTCTGAAGAAGGCAATTTAATAATTGCATATTTCCCTTCACGAGACATCAATGTTGCGTAAGTACCTGCTGAACGAGCAAGTGCAGCTCCAGCTCCTGGGCGCATCTCTATTGCGTGAATAGAAGAACCCAAAGGAATTTCAGAAAGGTATAGTGCATTACCCACATTTGGAGCAGCTCCTTTTCCTGAACAAACTGTATCACCTACTGTTAGGCCGTCAGGTGCAAGCATATAGCGCTTTTCACCATCTTCGTACTTCAACAATGCAATGTAGGCAGTTCTATTTGGATCATATTCAATAGAAAGTACAGAAGCGTTCATACCTTCTTTATTTCTTTTGAAATCAATGATTCTGTACCTACGCTTGTGACCACCACCACGCTGACGCATAGTCATGCGACCGGAGTTGTTACGACCACCACTCTTGTGAAGTGGAGCTAACAAACTTTTCTCTGGCTTACTAGCCGTAATCTCTGTAAACGCGTTTCCGATCTTGTGTCTAAGACCTGGCGAAACGGGTTTAAACTTCTTAACTGGCATAATTTTTCAGTTATTAATTGTTATGAACTATCGCGGGCATTGACTAGACCCACACAATTCATTAAACATCACCATAAAAGTCAATTTCTTCTCCTGCTCCTAGGGTTACAACAGCCTTTTTAAAACTTGGCTTGCGACCCTTCAGGATACCGCTTCTCGTGTTACGGCTCTTCGCCTTTGCAGGCATAATTACCGTATTAACCGATTCGACATTCACGCCATACTTTTCTTCAACGGCTTTCTTGATCTCGATTTTGTTCACTTTCTTATTTACAATGAAAGTGTACTGATTCAAACGATCAGAAATTCGCTCGGTCTTTTCTGTAATCCACGGTTTGATTAAGATATCCTTTGCCATTTTTTTCGAATTATAGCTTTGCAGTTACCTGCTCAGCTTATGCAAAATCTTTTTTCATCTTCTTTACAGAAGCTTCTGAAATAATCAGTGTATTTGAATTCATAATTGCATACGTATTCAAATCTGCTGAACGCATCACAGATGCTTTCTGAATGTTGCTGCTAGAACGAAGTAGGTTTACATCGTGCTCTGGAACAACATGAAGCGTTTTCTTTCCACTCAATCCAAGTGCCTTTAGCATACCATTGTACGCAGAAGTTTTTGGAGCTTCGAAAGCTGCGTCTTCAAGAACTATGATACTCTTACTTTTAGCCTTTGCTGAAAGAGCTGAAAGTCTAGCAAGTCTTTTAACCTTTTTATTTAGGTCAAAACCATAGTTACGTGGTCTTGGTCCGAACATACGGCCTCCACCTCTGAAAACACCAGATTTGATGCTACCTGCACGAGCTGTACCCGTACCCTTCTGACGCTTAATTTTACGCGTAGAACCTGTGATCTCGCCACGCTCCTTCGCTTTGTGCGTACCTTGACGCTGATTTGCCAAATATTGCTTTACTGCAAGATATACAGCATGCTCATTCGGCTCAACACCAAAGATATTTTTTGGAAGAGTAACCGACTTCCCGGTCTTTTCTCCCTGCATATTTAAAACATCAAGTTTCATCGCTGTCTCTTTAAATAGTTTAGGAATAAGAATCCCCTACGATTTATTTCTCAATAATCACATAAGACCCTTTGTGACCTGGGATAGCTCCTTTAAGCAATACAATATTTTGCTCTGGGAACACCTTAAGCACCTCTAGGTTCTTAACTTTTACTCGGTTACCTCCAGTACGGCCTGCCATACGCATTCCTTTGAATACTTTTGCAGGATATGAAGCTGCACCAATGGAACCCGGCGCACGCTGTCTATTGTGCTGACCGTGAGTTGCATCGTTTACACCTCTAAAACCATGGCGTTTAACAACCCCTTGGAAACCTTTACCTTTAGTTGTACCTATGGCACTAACTTTATCGCCATTCTGTAGTACTTCTTCCAAGGATACTACGTCACCCAACTGCTTCTCAACCAAATCATAATCGCGGAATTCAACCACTTTTCTTTTTGGTGTAGCATCAGCTTTGCTAAAGTGACCCATCATTGCCTTGGTCGTACGCTTTTCCTTAGCGTCATCATAACCCAACTGAGTGGAGTTATAACCGTCAGTATCTTCTGTCTTTATCTGAGTAACCGTACATGGACCTGCTTCTACAACAGTACAAGCTACATTACGACCTTTATCATCGTATATGCTGGTCATCCCGATCTTTCTACCAATAATACCGTTCACGACATTAATTTTTTGAATCGAGAACACCTGAAATAAAACTTGAAATTGAACTTTGAAAAGAACAAGAGATTTTAAAAGATAGGCATATACCGTCTTTGCATCTCGCAAGCTTTAGTGGGCATTCGTGATTCGTTTAAAATAAATTTTAAGCGTTGTCCGTCAGGTTAAGTTAGCTTAACCTGGATATCCACTCCACTAGGAAGTTCCAATTTAGATAGTGCATCCACAGTCTTTTGCGTTGGAGTGAAAATTTCAATCAAACGCTTGTGTGTACGCAATTGGAACTGCTCACGAGATTTCTTGTTTACGTGCGGAGAACGTAAGACGGTGAAAATCTCTTTCTTAGTGGGCAGCGGAATCGGTCCTGTTACAACAGCACCGCTGTTACGAACTGTTTTTACAATCTTCTCCGTTGACTTATCAACCAAATTATGGTCGTAAGAACGAAGTTTAATACGGATTTTCTGATTCATAACCCTGATATCAAACTTTTAAAAATTTACATATAAGTGAAGGATCGGGGCTCTTTCGCCCCAACCCTATTCATTCTTTATAACTTAGGCGTCACCACCTTTTGCTTTTTCAATCACCTCCTTAGCGATGCTCGTTGGAGCAGGCGCAAAGTGAGAGAATTCCATAGTTGAATTTGCACGACCTGAAGTAATTGTACGAAGGTCAGTTACATATCCAAACATCTCAGATAAAGGAACCTCAGCCTGGATAGCAATAGCACCACCTGCACGAGTATCCTGTCCTTGTGGTAAACCACGGCGACGGTTAAGGTCACCAATTACGCTACCTACAAATTCATCTGGTGTAGTAATTTCAATCTTCATGATTGGCTCAAGAATTACCGGATTACATGACGCAGCAGCCGCTTTAAATCCTTCTTTAGCACAAAGCTCGAAAGCTACTGGCTTAGAATCGACTGGGTGCGTAGATCCATCATAAAGGCGAACCTTCATTGAATCCATAGTATATCCTGCAAGTACTCCATTATCCATCATAGCTTCGAAACCTTTCAAGATAGATGGGAAGTATTCCTTAGGAATTGAACCACCTACAATGTTATTCTCGAACTGAAGTCTAACTTTTCCATCCTTGAAATCATCAGAATCTAAGAATTCCTGATCTGCTGGTCCTAGTTCGAATTGCATATCTGCAAATAAACCTGAACCACCTGATTGCTTCTTCAAACGCTCTCTGTGATCAACCATTGTTGTAAGTGCCTCTTTGTAGTTCACCTGTGGTTGTCCTTGATTACATTCTACTTTGAATTCTCTTCTTAGACGATCAACAATAATCTCTAAGTGAAGCTCACCCATACCAGAGATAACTGTTTGGTTAGTCTCTTCGTCAAAGCGAACTTTAAATGTTGGATCCTCTTCAGCTAATTTAGCTAATGCCATACCCAACTTATCTACATCTTTCTGTGTCTTAGGCTCGATAGCAATACCGATTACTGGATCAGGGAAAGTCATAGATTCAAGGGCAATTGGGTGATCTAAATCACACAATGTATCACCTGTTCTCAAATCTTTGAAACCAACACCTGCAGCAATATCACCAGCTTCAACACGATCAATAGCATTCTGCTTGTTTGAGTGCATCTGGAACAATCTTGAAATACGCTCTTTCTTACCTGAACGAGAGTTGTAAATGTAAGAACCTGCATCAAGTGAACCAGAATAAACTCTGAAGAAAGCCAAACGACCTACGAATGGATCGGTAGCAATCTTAAATGCTAAAGCAGCAAATGGATCTTCTACTGATGGTCTTCTAGTCTCTTGCTCTTCAGTCTTAGGGTTTGTACCCTCGATTGCATCGATATCAACTGGAGAAGGCTGGAATGCACAAACTGCATCCAATACTGCCTGAACACCTTTATTTTTGAATGCAGTACCACAATACATAGGTGTGATACTCATATCAATAACTGCTTTACGAATAGCTTCACGAATTTCCTCAGCTGAAATTGAATCTGGATCCTCGAAGAATTTCTCCATCAAAGATTCATCATAGTCTGCAACTGATTCTAAAAGAAGTTCTCTTTTTTCAGCAACAACATCCTCTAGATCAGCAGGAATATCAATCACCTCATAAGTCATCCCTCTATCTTCCTCGTTCCAGATGATTGCTTCGTTTGTTACTAAGTCAACAACTCCACGGAAAGTCTCCTCAGCACCAATTGGCACCTGCATAGGAATTGCATTAGCACCTAATTTTTCTCTAACGTCTTTAACTACGTTGAAGAAATCAGCACCTGAACGGTCCATTTTATTTACGAATCCGATACGAGGTACTTTATAGCGGTCAGCTTGACGCCATACCGTTTCAGATTGAGGCTCAACACCTGATACAGCACAGAAAAGTGCAACCACACCATCTAATACACGAAGAGAACGTTCAACTTCAACTGTGAAATCAACGTGTCCAGGAGTATCAATAATGTTAATTGAGTATTCCTCATCCTTCCATTTCCAAGAAGTTTTGGTAGCAGCAGAAGTAATAGTAATACCACGCTCCTGCTCTTGCTCCATCCAATCCATTGTTGCTGCACCGTCGTGTACCTCACCAATTTTGTGAGATATACCTGTGTAGTACAGGATACGCTCTGTAGTAGTCGTCTTACCTGCGTCAATGTGAGCAGCGATACCAATGTTTCGGGTGAACTTAAGATCCTTAGCCATAATTTAACCTTAAAGGTTTTTATTAATTAGGTAAATAATTAAACTTTGAAGTGAGCAAATGCTCTGTTAGATTCTGCCATCTTGTGCGTATCTTCTTTACGCTTAACAGCAGCTCCCTCATTTTTGCTTGCAGCTATGATTTCAGCAGCTAATCGCTCAGCCATACCTTTACCACTGCGCTGACGTGCGAAACGAATCATCCACTTCATACCAATAGAAATCTTACGATTTGCACGGATTTCAGTAGGAATCTGGAAAGTTGCACCTCCAATTCTTCTTGAACGCACTTCAACCTGAGGAATAACATTATTAAGACCTTTCTTCCAAACCTCATGTTCAGGCTGCTCTGATCTTTCTTTTACGATAGCCATAGCATCGTAAAAAACTTTAAATGCTGTGGATTTCTTTCCATCAAGCATCATATTATTAACAAACTGAGTTACCATTGGATCTCCATAAATTGGATCCGGGGTAATTATTCGTTTTTTCGGCTTTCTTTTTCTCATTACTTTTTAAGATTAGCGGTTTCGCTGTGAAACATAATTCGTTAATTTGTTACTCTTGCCTTAGATATTATTTCTTAGGACGTTTAGCACCATACTTGGAACGACTCTGGAGTCTGTCAGCAACTCCTGCTGTATCCAATGCACCACGTACGATCGTATAACGTACACCCGGTAGATCTTTTACACGACCTCCACGAACTAGCACGATAGAGTGCTCTTGTAGATTGTGTCCCTCTCCCGGAATGTAGGCAATTACCTCAATACCGTTGGTCAAGCGCACCTTAGCAACCTTACGCAAAGCAGAGTTAGGTTTCTTTGGAGTCGTTGTATATACACGAGTACATACTCCACGTTTTTGAGGACATGAATCCAAAGCTCTAGAATTACTCGTCATAACGACTTTCTTTCTCCCTTTGCGAACTAACTGGTTAATAGTTGGCATCTGTTACACTTATTTATTATCAATTAATCAATTTCTTCTTTTCCCTTTTATTTCAAGGGGCTGAGCATTTTTGAATCAACAAAACCTGCTTTTTTGCGTGTGCAAAGGTATAACTAAATTAGTTAACAGACAAATATTGTTGAAAAAAAGTTATCAACAACAAAACACATTGCAAATAGCCCATAATCAAAGGCAAACACCACTCTCCAAGACCAGGCAAAATTAATTGAAAAAAACTGCTATCAAAGCCATACAAGTTTTATTTTGAGGTTATTAAATTGTGCTTATGAATAACATCATTGTAAGACCTGCAAAGGAGGCTGATCTACCAGCCATATATGAATTGGTTAGGGAACTAGCCATTTTTGAAAAAGAAGAAGCTGCATTCACCATTGGAATGGACGAATATCAAGCGCAATTTAAACAGGGTCTGTTTCAGGTTATAGTTGCGCAATCTGTAGAAGAAGTCATAGGGATGGCTCTATTCTACCCTACTTTTTCTACCTGGAAAGGTAAAATGATGTATTTAGAAGATTTTGTAGTAAAAACAGCACACAGGCGTAAAGGCGTGGGACAATTACTATTTGATGCATTTATCGAAACATCCAAACATCAGCATTGCAAACTAGTTAAATGGCAAGTTTTAGATTGGAATCAATCCGCAATTGATTTTTACATCAAACAGGATGCCATCATTGAGCGAGAATGGTACAATGGTAAAATTCTTTTTGAACTTTAAGATTCCCTACCTAATAAAAAGGTAGACAAGTCATTAAAAATAGTTGCCTTAGGATAGCCCTGCTTAACAATAGAGTCAATTAATTGATCGGCCTGTTTTCTGTAGTTGTTCTTCAGGTCTTCAGCATAAGCCAAAGCTCCAGCATTTTTGAAGTAGTCTTTAATAACTGAAACCTTTTTATCCTCAGCCATATCTTTTGATTCAAAGCTTGCTTCAAAAGAAGCTAAATCCCCATCGGATATATACTCTAGGGTTTTTATGACCAATAAAGTTTTTTTAGCTTGAAGAATATCACCTCCAACCTTTTTTCCAAACTTATCAGGATCTCCAAAAGAATCCAAAATATCATCTTGCACTTGAAATGCTAGGCCAACATTTATCCCATAATCATAAATCTTATTGGCCAAGTCTAAAGACGTATTGGCCAACAATGCACCTATCTTTAAACCCGCTGCAAATAAAACAGCAGTTTTCCATTCAATCATCGTGAGATATTCTTGTTCTTGTACAGCTGTACGAGTTTCAAAGTCCACATCAAGTTGTTGACCATGACAGACTAATCGTGCTGCTTCATTGAAACAATTCAGGATTTCAGCAAAGTGTGGATGCTTGGCATATTCAAATAATCGATCATAACTATCAATAAGCATCAAATCTCCAGAGAGAATAGCTGTATTGACATCATACTTCATGTGCACCGTAGCTTGTCCCCTGCGTAAAGGAGCCTCATCCATAATATCATCATGAGCCAAAGTGAAATTATGGAAAACTTCAATAGCCATGGCTGCAGACTTTGCCAGATTCATATCTCCACCAAACACATCGGTTGACATTAATAATGCTGTTGGGCGCAAACGCTTCCCTCCCAAGTGCATGATGTAATTGAATGGCTCATATAAATTAGCTGGATCCGCTAAGAAAGTGGTATCCTCGAGGTCATTTACAAATAATTGCTGGTATTTTATGAAATCCATAATGTGTAGTACTTCAAATCATTAATCTAAATCCACCTTGATTGGTTTTTCTAGTTCTAATTGGTGTAAAACAGAAGGTACAGAGAACCTTGGCCCATACTTATCTTCTAATTCAGCACATCTTGCAACGAAGTTATCTAATCCATAGTCATTGATAAACTGCACTGCTCCTCCTTTGAATGCAGGAAAACCCCAACCATATATAGATCCCAAATTGGCTTCTTCAACGGAAGAAATAACGCCCTCTTGCAGACACCACAGCACCTCTATAGTTTGCGCAAATAATAATCGTTCTTCAATATCCGCTGGGTCAAATCCTAAATCTTGTTTAAAGAATTGATTCATGCCATCCCAAAGATGTTTAGATTGATCTTCCTCTGCGTGATTGTAGAATCCTTTATTTGTTTTTCCACCAGCTCTACCATTATCCATCATCGTTTGAATAACTTGCACGGCAGGATGCTGTATATATTTTGGTCCATAGAGTTCAGCTGCCTGATTTTCAAAAGTCAATACTAGATCTAAAGACAATCGATCTGCCAACTCTAATGGCCCTAATGGCATTCCAGTCCCTTTGGCCACATTTTCAACCATAGCCGGAGGACAACCTTCTTGTAGCAAACTCATTCCTTCTAGGATATAAGTATTTCTTACTCTCGATGCATAGAATCCCCATCCATCTTTAACAATGATTGGATATTTTTTTATTGTTTTTACAAAATCAAATGCTTTTGCTACCGTTTCCTCACTTGTATGCTCACCTTTAACTATTTCAACAAGTCTTTTTTCATGAACTGGTGCAAGAAAATGTATCCCAATAAATCGATCCGATTGCTCTATACTATTGGCCAACTTAGTAATTGGAATGGATACTGTATTTGAGGCAATTAAAGCGTTATCAGCTAATTGTGTAGCCGCCTCTCGAACCACCTCGTTCTTAAGTTTCTGATTTTCAAATACGGCCTCAATGATTAAGTCACAGGATTTAAAATCTGCTACTTGCTCCGTAGCTTGTAAACCATGCTCTAAATCAATCCGGTAAGATTCAGTTATTTTACCTAACTCCACCAATTCTATTAAGCGGTCTTTGATTTGCTTGGCTCCTCTTTTCGCAAGTGTCTCCGAAACATCTTTAAGAATCACTTGCATGCCATGTAATAAACACTCTACAGCAATAGCTGTACCCATTAGTCCTGCCCCAATTATTCCAATCGTTTTAGGCCTAAATGAGGGAATACCTTCTGGTCGATTACACCCGGCAAAAATTTCGTGCGCATCAAACCATAGCGTCTTCATCATATTCTTACAGGTCTTTGAAACCAATAACTCTGTAAAATATCTCGTTTCTATTGTTGAAGCCGTGTCGAAGTGTACTTTGGATCCTTCTGAAAGTACGTTAAGTACCACTTGAATGGCCGGATATTTTTGTTTGTAGGTTTTTGCAATGTAAGCGGATAATTCTGCAATTTTTGTGGCGACTTGTGGATCATGAGCACTTCCACCAGGAATCACTCCGCCTTTTTTATCCCAAGGCTGAACACCTTTTGGATTTTCCATAATCCATTTCTTGGCATACTCCATCATCTCAGCCTCTGAATCTAATATCTTATCTACAAGTCCTACGGCTTTTGCCTCGTGCACATTATAATATCGAGCCTCCTCCGCTACTTTAAATGCCTGCTCAATACCTAAGGTCCACATCAATCGAATCAGACCTCCATTACCTGGTATTAAGCCTAATTTAGTTTGAGGTAATCCTATTCTTATTTCTGGCTGATCAACGGTGAGTCTATAATGTGTTGCTAAGGCAAACTCAAAGCCTAATCCAAGCGCAGACCCGTTCATAGCAGAAACTACAGGCACACCAGGTCTTTCTAAATCCCTCAACCATTTTTTAACCCGCTCCGTAAACTCAAAAATCTCATGTGGATTATTGGCTTTATACAAATATTCTAAATCTCCTCCATTCAGGAAGGTCCGCTTGGCAGAGGTTACTATTACGCCAGTCAATAATCCTTTTTCTGCCTCCTCTTTAAGCTGAGTCATGACAGGTATAAAGGCATTAATGATCTTATGGTTAAGCACATTATGATTCCTTTCCTGCATGTCTAAGGTAAGGGTCACAATTCCATCTTTATCTTTTAGATATCTAATCATAATTGCCTATAGTCTTTCAATTATTGTCGCTATTCCAATACCCGCTCCTGCACAAAGGGTAACACATCCATATCTGAGCTGCCGATGCTCTAGTTCATCCAGCAGTGTTCCAAGTAATATGGTTCCCGTTGCACCTAATGGATGCCCCATAGCAATAGCACCTCCATTTACATTGACCTTTGCAGGATCAATACCCAAATCTTTGATTGCTTTTAGTACTACAGAGGCAAAAGCCTCATTGATTTCCCAAAGATCAATATCAGCTACCTGAAGATCAGCGTTCTTAAGCGCTTTCTGAACCGCAGGAGTTATACCAGTTAGCATGATAGTAGGTTCTGTACTAACCAAGGCGCAGGAAACAACTTTCGCTCTTGGCTGCACACCCAGTTTCTCCCCTATTTCAATTCCTCCAATTAATGCCAATGCAGCACCATCAACTATCCCACTAGAATTCCCTGCGGTATGTGTATAATTTAAATTTTCCACTACTGGATATTTCAATAAGGCCATAGTCTCAAAACCTTGATGACCAATAGTTTGAAAAGAAGGATCTAATCTGCCAAGACTTTCCATACTCGTAGTTGGTCGGATGGCTTCATCCTTATCTAAGATTTCTAGTCCATTGCAATCCAACATAGGAATTAAAGACTGGGAGAACCTATTAGCTTCGGTTGCCTTTGTTGCTTTTTTATGTGAATTAAGTGCAAATGCATCTAACTCTTCTCTGGTAAACCCTTCTAGGGTTGCAATAAGATCAGCTGATACACCTTGTTGAATATAAGATACCTCACTAATCAATTCAGGATCATTAAGCAAGGCACCACCATCAGAGCCCATAGGCACTCTAGACATACTTTCCACACCTCCTGCGACAACTAAGTCAGCCATGCCAGCCATAATCTTTGATACGCCCATATTTACTGCCTCAAGGCCCGAAGCACAATATCTATTGATTTGAATCCCTGGAACACTATCATCCCAATTGGCATATAATAGACTGGCTTTAGCAATATTATAGCCTTGATCATCAATAGGTGTAACACATCCTATAATTACATCGTCTACCTCAGACGTATTTAAATGATTGCGCTCTTTGATCGCATTGAGCATAGTTGACAACAGGTCAATAGGTCTTCTTTCGTATAAAGCACCTGTCTTTTTACCTTTACCTCTAGGAGTACGTACTCTATCATATATGAATACATCCTTAACCATGGATATTTTTTTTCAATTTTTCAGCCCTAAACAAATGTAATATTATTCAATTAAAATTATCCCCCCTCTTTTGACTAAGTTGTAGCTAGATAATGATTATACCCTCTATATTTTTACATTTATCCATAAAACAATAATACCAATCTAAAAGATTCTCTTGTTCTAGCAAGAATTGATAGATTTAATCAAACAATTAAAAATGGCAAAAAAATTGAGACTGACAAATTTTGCAAGATTCTTCATCTTTTTAGTAATTATCATTCCTGCAGCATTCTTTGGTGCTTCCTATATCAATGGTGAAGACCCAAAAGAGAATTTGGATAAATTACTCAATAGATCATTAAAACAAAGTACGGAAGATGTAGCACCTGCAATACAGGAGTTGGAGGAAGAAGCATCTATCGAGACCAATGCGGAAGAAGCCTCCACCACTGTTAAAAAAGTTGAAGAACATGATTCGAGTGAAGTTCAGGCTGAACTAGAATTTTACAAGGCTAAAGTCAAGAAACTTGAATCTCAAATTGAAGCTTTAGAAAAAGAGAACTATTTACTAAAACAAAACAAATAATGGATTACCTCATTCACCTCCTTATTGAAGCAGGCATATTATTAATAGCCGCATTTATATTTAGTCAAATTGAAGTAAAAGGTATAGGCTCTGCCATTATAGCTGCTTTGGTCATTGGTCTATTAAATATTTCTTTAGGCGCTATTTTGGATTTTGTTTTTGGGCCTTTAAATTTTATCACATTTGGTTTGGTCAGCATCATTATCAATGCACTTATGCTTAAACTAGCTGACTGGCTACTACCTGGTTTTAAAATTAAAGGATTTTTGTATGCAGTAGTATTGGCCATCTTATTGGCTGTAGGTAATATGCTTTTCCAATAAAAAAGTTTCAAATTTATTTGGTAAGGACTTGACTCTCAAATATTGATATTTATTTTTTTTAGTATTTTGACTGCGAAATATATATCACTATCTACAAATCACTACCAATGAATTTAAAACCTACATTATTATTGCCCCTATTTTTTGCCTTTATTTCTACCTTAGGCGCACAATCTAGAGGCTCTGTAAATTACACCCAAGAAATATTCAGCTACAGCGCTAACCAAACTGAAGTTCAAATCAATAATCAAATCCCCATAGGGATTCCTTCCTGGCTGGTCAACCTTTTAGTTGGGGTTGACAATGGCATTACTGGCTATAAAGTCAATTACAATACCATAGATCATAATAACCAACCCATCGTGGCAACTGGTCTAATCATAGTTCCAGACGTAACATGCGATGTGGATATGCTAACTTATTGTCATGGTACCGTTTTTGATCCACTGGAAGTCCCTTCTAATGAAAGTGGTGCAGGAGACGGCATGGAAATCATAATGGGATACTATTACTCAGCTAACGGTTATTTAACAGTAATGCCAGATTATATAGGTCTAGGTCCTGATGCAACTATGAATCACTTGTATGTACATGAAGATACAGAAGCTGCTGCAACCCGTGACTTAATGGTTGCTGCTAAAAATCTTCAAAACACACTTGGATACGACCTAACAGGAGATGTTATGATGACTGGCTATTCGCAAGGTGGCCACGCAGCTATGTCTACTTTTAAGGATATTATCTACAATCCTATTAGTGGCTTAAACCTTCAAGTGGGTGGAATGGGCTCTGGTCCTTACAATCTATCTGGAAGTCAATATAACATGATTATAAATAATCCATTTTATGAAAATCCAGAGTTCATGCTATATGTAATGTCTACTTGTCAGACTGTAAATGGAAATATTTATAATACGCCTTCAGATATTTTGAGAGCTCCTTATGACAATTTATACACCACACATATACTAGGTCAAACTGGAAATGTTGATTGGGTACCATCATATTATCCCAGCATGTTCCAGCCAGGCGTCTATTATGACTTAAAGTATAATTTCAGCAATCCTACTAGACAGTGTTTAGCACAAAACAATGTCTATGATTGGTATCATACTAAGCCATTAGAAATGTACTATTGTACAGGGGACAATACTGTAACTTATGTCAATTCATTTGATGCCGAAGAGGCCATGGAGGACTACTATCCTTGGTGGAAATTCTGGTTATTTGGTCAAGTTAACGCAGCATATGCAGGATGGTTCGACCATGGTACGTGCATTATTCCTTATGCAGTATTGAATAAACTAGAATTAGAATTCTATCAAAGTTGGTGTTGGTGGTGGTTTGATGAGGAGGAAGCTGACCAAAGAAGTGCAGCAGACGAAGGAATAGCTATTAGAACTAGGATGTATTACAACCTAGATATTGATGTCAGCCATTTAAAGCATCAAATATCAAAGGTTGAGTTTTTAGATTTAAATGGGGAGACGGCCTTGTTGGTAAATAATCCAACGGTTACTAACCAATTGATTAGTATTCCTGTATCAGATCTTGCTGCAGGATTGTATGGCGTTAACATCACAGATGAAACAGGCAAGAGTATTCTAACAGCTGTATTAAAAGCAGATGTTAAGCCGCTGGTCCACGAGTCATATGATCCAGTGACCTTCAATGTAGACTTAAATCAAATTGAACTTGACTTAAGTCTATTGGATGAAGAGGTAGACGAATTGAACATCTACGAAAATGGTGTTCGATTAGATAGAATACAAGGTAATCAAGAAGATATGACTATGCTCATAGATGCTTCCGAACTACCTCGGGAAGTCGCTTTAGAAATTCAGGTTATTACCAAGTACCATCAATACTTCTTACCTGTCGTTCTGGAGCAGAAGCAATCCAATACAACCGCCCTATACGTGTATCCTAATCCAACTTCAGGTGCATTTAATATAGAAGCTGACCATGCATTCAATCAAATCAGTATTTATGATGCAGCAGGAAAGTTGGTATTTACGGATCAACTTGATTCATATACCCGCAATCACATCTTTGATTTAATCCTAGAAACTGGGATGTATCAAATCATAGTTACTGATCAACAAGGTAACCGACACACAGAACGTTTGATTATCAAATAAAATAAAAAAGGGTCATTGAATAATGACCCTTTTTTATTTTCTGATTAAAAGATGAGACCGATAAGCGAGATGAATAAGCCAACCAATATACTTCCCACAACAATACTCATTGGCAATAATAATCCATAAAATAAAATTTTAGACATAAGGCTCTTCAAACCATTACGCCGCACACCTACTAAACCTAAAATTAGCCCTAATAGCATCGAAGAAGCACCTAATACGCCTAGCATAGGTGCATTGGAAAATATAATCAATAGCGCAAGTCCACTCAAAATGAAAAAAGCAGAAGAGAAAAACAGATTTTCATTAGCTGCCTTTTCTTTCTTTTTTTCTTCAAATCCAATTTTAGCCTCTTGATAAGCCTTTCGAATCTTTTTCTTCCATTTTGCCTCTTTCACAATCTCTTGGTTAGCAGATTGATGGACTGGTTTTACAGCAAATGAAGTCAAGGGTAAAAGAATAGCAATAAGTATGATCCCGTATTTATTCATAAATTAAATTCAATTGATTTGTTATATTAGGCGATCGTTAAATTAATCAAAGTTTAATTATAATTACGCATGCAACCCCCTTTAGTCTTTAGAAAAAATAGATTCTTGTATATCATTGGCTTAATGCTTTTGCCCCTGCTTGTGCATGCCCAAATAGAAATAAAAATCGATCCTTTAAAATCTATAGCCTTATTGAGGACTGAATTAGCCTTAGAGCATCCATTGAAAAATAATACCAGTTTACACCATCAAATCAGCACGCCTGGATTTTTTGCTGTAAGGGACGAAGTAGGCAAACAGTTTGCCTTCATGTATGGTTTGGAATATCGTATCTATCCTAGCATGAAGACTTCGAATTTACTATTCCTAGCCCCCACAGCGCGAATTGGTCAATATAAAGATTTCAGGGACTATGAACTAGGTGGATTGATAGGATATAAGGTAGCCAATGAATATGAAAAATATTCTTTTGAAATCAAGTTAGGGTTTACACATTCCTTCAATTACTTAGGAGAAGATTTAGCATTTGTTGGAAATACGGGTAAAACCAACTTCATTTTTAATCTTATGATTGGCAAAATCCTATAATCCAAAAATCATTCCCTCCTCAGCCAATTGAAACCCTAAATCATTTAAGCTATCTAAAGCTGCACCTTTTCTTAATAATGGATTCGTATGATTCAAGTGAATGAAAAATACTTTTTGTTTTTCAGCATCTGCTAGTTCGCTCAGTAAATCAATGGTTTCTTCCACAAAAGGATGTGGGATTTCAGACATATCTCTACCAGGAATCTCTCCATTTTGGTAAAAGGTCGCATCTAAAAATGCATAATCCACTTGAGCAATTTCCGCTTCTAAAGATTTGTCCCACCTTTCCCACTTATCAATGTCCGGAATAAATAATGCCTTTTTGTTAGGTCCATAGATTTTATAGCCCACCGTTTCACTGAACTCATCCCGATGAGGTACTAAAAATGGAACCACACTTAACTCCTGACTCAAGTTTGAAATTTCCTCAGCAACTAAGTCGACAGCTTGGATATTTTGCAGGGTAAATAATTGAGACCAGGGTCCATTGGTCTCTAGATAAGTCCTCATTCGTGGCATCATATACACTGGAATTTGTTGCGCACCAACTGATTCTCTACCTAAATACATTAGACCTGTATAATGTCCCATGTGCGCATGAGTAAGTAAAACTCCATCGGGTAAATCACCACAACTCGGGCAAGTGGATGCTAAAGCTTCCATTTGATAGGGTAAATCTGGAGTAGCATCAATGATAAATGACGATTCGGATGTTTTATCTACTAAACCTAAGCAACTAACCTTTGCCCCTTTGATTCCGCTTTCCCACAAGTCGCTACAGCAGGATTTAGTACAGGCCATCTGAGGATAACCCGCATCTTGAGCGATACCTAATACCGTCAAAAAAACGGCTGGTTGTTCTTCTTTTGTGTTTTGACAGGACACAAAACAAAAGCATAGGGCTAAGTAAATAAACCTTGTACGCATGATCTTTTTCCTAAAAATAAAAAAAGCCACGGAACATCTCCGTGGCTAATTATAGAATAAGACCTATTTATTCTTTTATTAAACTTGTTCAAAAGCTTTTTCCAGATCATGTATTAAATCCTCATGTGCTTCAACTCCAACAGATAATCGAACCATCTTATCTGTAATACCTAAAATCTGCTTTAATTCAGGGTCGACGCCAGCATGA
Organism: uncultured Lewinella sp.; assembly: GCA_913056515.1. GTDB lineage: Bacteria > Bacteroidota > Bacteroidia > Chitinophagales > Saprospiraceae > AM-2324. Next base: position 4,621 of record CAJXMP010000023.1, on the reverse strand, counting down.
GTCATGGTAGCTGGATGCTGTGCAAGGGATTCAGTTGATCCTAAACTTACAGCCAGTTTTACCAACTTAAGATGATTTAAGAATCTAAATGCTTCCGCTTCTCCTCCTTTGATATCAAAGGATAACATAGCCCCTGCATCTTTACATTGTTCATCATAAATTCTTTTTTGCTCAGAACCTTCCTCTAAATCTCCTAAGTAGTATACTTTTTCAACTTTTGGATGTTGTTTCAAGTATTTAGCTACATGTGCTGCTGTATTACCTTGGCGCTCCATCCTTATCTTCAATGTTTCTAGAGAACGCATCAGTAACCAACCTGTATAAGGACTAGCCATATTCCCTAGAAATGTCCTTAGCACTTTAACCCTTCCAATAATTTCTGCAGAACCTGAACAAGCACCAGCAATTAGATCTGAATGGCCTCCGATATATTTGGTTGCAGAGTAAATCACAAGATCAGCCCCTAATTCCAAAGGATTCTGCCATAAGGGCCCTAGATATGTACTGTCCACCCCTACTATCACTTTTTTATCAGCTGAAGAATACTTCTTTGCTAATTCAACACAGCCTTTAATATCAATCAAATCATTAGTAGGATTAGCAGGAGTCTCCAGATAGATGTAAGCTAATTGGTCTGCTTTCCCAGAATCTTGGAGCATACGCTCAATTTCCTCTATTGACTGACCAGGATTAAAGCCCATGACTTCTATACCGTATTTAGTCAATACATGCTTAATGAAGTGATCCGTACCACCATAAACAGGGTTAGAGAAGAGCAATAAATCGCCAGGATTTAGAAATTCCATAAGCGCAGTAGAAATAGCGGACATACCACTTTCAAATACAGCCGTATCTCCTGCATTATCCCATAGAGAAAGTCTATTTTCTAGAATTTCTAAATCAGGATTATTCAATCGAGAATAAATCAGTCCCATTTCTTCAGACTCCTCCTTCTCTCTGATTCCATAAGCTACCTCAAAGAAAGCTTTTCCATCCTCGGCTTTCTGAAAAACAAAAGTTGATGTTTGAAAAATAGGGCACTTTACAGCTCCTTCGGATAATTCAGGCTTATAGCCATGAGACATCATCAAGCTCTCTGGCTTGAATTTCCAATTTTCCATTTTGATAGGTTCGATGTACAATAATAATTCAGTTTGAAGTACTTACAAGCACTTGCTGAAAATCGCCACAAGGTAAGCAATCCAATAAATATTATGGGAGCTCAAAGCTAATTTTTGGCAATTCCTTATTATATTATGATTCCCACCTCCAATCTTGATTATTTAATACAACCTTTTACTTTGAATACAGTCTTTCGTTTGAATAAAAATCATATTTATGAAAAACCTTTTACTTGTTAACTTTTTGATGCTTTTATGCTTTGGGCTATCAGCACAAACGACGCATTATGTAGACAACCAGGCGAGTGGAGCTAATGATGGAAGCTCGTGGTCCAACGCTTTTACCAACCTTCAAGATGCATTAACTAATGCAAATACAGGAGATAATATTTGGATCAAAAGTGGATTGTATGTACCAGAGGGTGCTGATACGCTTAGTGCTGTATTTACCATCGACAAACCATTATACATCTATGGTGGTTTTGCAGGGACAGAAACTGATTTAAGTCAACGACCATCAGATGGCAGTGCTATTACAGAACTCTCTGGAGATCGAAATGGTGATGATGATTTAAGCGATAATACCGTAAACCGCACTGATAACTCTAGACACGTAGTCTTTATTGATAGCTTAATGACGGTAGCCACACTTATGGATGGCCTAACCATTTCTCATGGTAACACCTCTAATTCAAGTGACTTATCCGACTATTTCACTAACGGTGGTGGTGTAGTTGCCTTCTCTCCTGTAGCTTTGAGTAATATCATTTTTGAATATAATTTTGGACGTGCAGGTGCAGGAGCTTCCTTTGTGGGCATAGGTACGCAAGGTTCAGAGGCAAATGGATGTGTTTTCAGAAATAATACAGCAACCTCTCAATCTGCTGGATTAATGATTAGAAACTCTTCCACAATTTTTGTCACAGATTGTGTTTTTGAGGATAACACGACTAGTCGTGGTGCCTTATACCCACTCCGCTCAGACAATATAAATATTACCAATTGCACCTTTATCAACAATACAAATCCATCTGGATTTGGTGGCGCATTTTTCTCGTGGAATAATACGAACATGACTATATCTGATTGTACATTCAATTCAAATAGTTCTGTAAATGCAGGTTGTGCTTACATTGATGGACGAGAGTTGGATCCAAGTACTTCTGAAAATCTGACCATTAATAATTGTGCATTTAATGGAAACGGAACCTTAGACGGTTTTGGTGGCGCATTATATTTTTATCAAATGGGATACACCATGGATAACTGTACGTTTAATGCCAACATTGCCACTGGAGGGTCAGGTGGTGCCATCTACAATGGTGGACAAAACAAAATATATTCTATTACCAACTCCAGTTTCAGCCAAAACCAAGGTGCATTTGGTGGGGCTTTAGTGAATTATTCTCTTGGAACTGTTGGGAGTATTGATAATTGTACGTTCTCAGATAATTCTGCTATTACATCAGGAGGAGCCGCTATCAATGGATTCTTGGCCAATGTGGCATATACTAATTGTTCCTTCTTGAACAATGATGCTAGTTTTGCAGGTGCAGTATTTAATCAGAATGACTCCACTGAAGTAGCGTTCACTAACTGTATTTTCCAAACTAATATGTCTCAAAACTCTGGTGGGGCTATTTCAACGTCTTCTGGAGTTGTCATTAGTATAGATCAAGCTGATTTTACGGGTAACACCGCTGGTTCTGTAGGAGGAGCTATCAATGTATTCGAATCAGGAGGTTCAGACAGTAACGACATGTCTTCGCTTAGTGTATCTAGAGCTACTTTCTTTGGTAACGCTGCCGGAACGCAAGGAGGAGCCATCAATGTATCTAATGTAGATACAGATGTAGAGAGTTGTTTATTCGTGCAGAATCAAGCACAGCAAGATGGAATTGGAGGGGGAATCAGTGTCAATGCATTTGATACAACTGCTATAGAGGTCAGAGTTATCAATTCTACTTTCACCTTCAATGAAGGTGCTTTAGCCGGAGGGATTTCGCAATGGACCAATGATACAGGAGAAACGACCTTATTCATACAAAATAATATCTTCGATAATCCAGGATACGTGAATTATGTGATTGAGGCGGGTACACCAAATGTTGTTTCTACTGGAGGTAACTTTATCACGGATGGCACATTTAATGCATATCTAGACGCAACGGACCAAGAAGTTATAGGTGGTGATCCGATGTATACTGATTTCTTTAATTTTGACTTCAGCATACAAATAGAAAGTCCTTGTATTGATGCCGGAGTAGAAGCTGGAGCTCCAGCAGTGGATATCTTAGGAAATGAACGTGTAGATGGAGTCGATATAGGTGCTTACGAGAATCAAAAGGTGAACAATACGTTTGAAGCTGATTTACACAAAGATTTAAAGCTAAATCCAAATCCAGCCCAAGACTTTACTCAAATCCAATTAGATAACGGTTGGAAAGGAAAAATAACGATTGAATTAACAGACCTTCAGGGAAGAGTGCTCTTAGCTGAACAAGCTGAAAAATTCAATGATTCCTTCCAATACGAGCTACAATGGTCCAACATTAAGACTGGTGTTTATTTAGTTAAACTTAGTCATGAAGGCGTGACTATTAATAAACCATTGATTATACAATAATGAAAAAAGCCCTTCCAATTTGGAGGGGCTTTTTCTTTTATATACTAAGTAGCATTAATGCTTGATAAACTTCTTTGTTTGAGAACCTTCCTTGGTGAAAATTCGCACAAAATAAGTACCTGCTTCTAGGTCATAGACAGGCATTTCTACTCGACCACCATATAGGGCCATGGCATCTACTTCCCTACTTTGAATGATTTTACCATGTACATCAATTATCAAAAATCGAGCATATCCAGCAGTGGATGTTGTGCTTAAAGTAAGTATGTCATTTACCGGATTGGGACTCAATAAAAACTCGCTTGCAGGTAAAACATCTTGTGTGATATTCGACGTTTCATTGATGTAAGTATCACTATACTTAATCAAGTATCCATCTACGTAATAGTGTGGGTTATAGCCATCAGAGCAATCTGGACAAGTGACACCAGACACACAATCTGGGTTATTTGTACTACAATAATCTATATAAGAAGTCTGGAAAATGTAATCTAGTGTGAAGGTATTGCCTGCTATAGCATCGTCTAGGATATATTCAAATGGGGGTGCTATTGTCCCAGGACACCATCCTGCTCGATTATACCACCAAGTCCCTTGTTGCCCTGTACATCCATCTGGATTAGGATCACAGGTATTCCATAAATCTTGTTCAAATGTATTCGCACCATCTACAGCAATATTGTGCACTGCATGATAGAATTCAGCAGCATTCCCGGTATTGTTTGCGCCCCATCCATGACCTGTAGTAACTAACCTCAACTTAGAAGATTCCACATAATCTGACAAGGTTATTTCTACCGTTTCCATAGGTTGTAAATTCGCTGTATTACCAAAAGGTGCATTGTTCTTATCCCAAACCTTAGTCAGTGAGCGA
>CAJXMP010000022.1 GCA_913056515.1 uncultured Lewinella sp. | reverse complement strand
AGTCCTTGCAACTGAATTAATTGAGGCATACGATATTTGTGGTTTATTAGCAGTGGAATTCTTTTTAACGAATAATGGGGAAGTGCTCATTAATGAAGTAGCACCCAGACCACATAATTCTGGACACCATACCATTGAGAGTAGCTCAAGCTCCCAGTTTGAACAACATATTAGAGGTATTTTAAACATGCCTTTAGGCGAGCTAGAGATGTTGAGTCCTGCTGTTATGATTAACCTTTTAGGAGATAAGGATTACACAGGACCAGCAGTATATGAAGGTTTTGAGAATTGCATTGCTATTTCAAGAGTGTACCCGCATATTTACGGTAAAACCCTGACTAAGCCTTACCGAAAGATGGGGCATATAACTATTACGGACTCAGATAGAGATCAGGCTAAGGCAAAAGCCAAATCAATCAAATCAAAAATTCGCGTAATCGCAAAATAAATACATATGAAACCTATTAGCATCATTATGGGATCTGATTCAGATCTACCCGTTATGCAAGAAGCAGCTAAAATACTTGAGCACTTAGGTCTAGATTATGAACTGACCATCATCTCTGCACATAGAACACCTGAACGTATGATGTCCTTTGCAAAGGAGGCTCATGAAAGAGGAATCAAGGTCATTATTGCAGGAGCTGGAGGAGCAGCACACCTACCTGGAATGGTTGCCGCTATCAGTCCCCTACCCGTGATTGGAGTACCTATTAAGTCTTCTAATAGTATAGATGGATGGGATTCAGTACTATCTATTTTACAGATGCCTGGAGGTGTTCCGGTTGCTACTGTTGCATTAAATGGTGCAAAAAATGCAGGAATTTTAGCAGCGCAAATTGTTGGATCTAGTGATCCTTCTGTATTGTCTAGGATACAAGATTATAAAGCATCACTTAAAGATGCAGTCAAAGAAAAGTACACCAAACTCGAATCGACGGGTTGGAAGAATTATCAATAGCTCTGACGCCTGTGTATGCTGAAATTAAACTTAGATGATACCTTTACGCGGAATCTACCAGCTGATCCTATATCCGAAAACTATCGAAGACAAGTTCCGGGTGCCTGCTATTCATATGTAAATCCTAAACCAGTCAGTGAAGCAGCATTAATTGCATGGAGTGAAGAAGTTAGCTCATTACTTGGAATTCAACTTCAGGGAGATCATGCCCAAGAATGGTTGGATATTCTATCAGGCAATAAAAATGTAGTAGGATTCAAACCCTATGCCCAATGTTATGGTGGGCATCAATTTGGACATTGGGCAGGTCAACTCGGTGATGGTCGTGCCATAAATATCGCAGAGATCAAAACCGAAACGAGTAATTATATTTTACAATTAAAAGGAGCTGGCCCTACACCTTACTCTCGCTCTGCTGACGGTCTTGCAGTATTGCGTTCTTCCATTCGAGAATTCTTGTGCAGTGAGGCTATGTTTCATTTAGGCATTCCAACCACAAGGGCATTATCCTTAGTTTTATCTGGTGAGGAAGTCATGCGTGATATGCTTTATGATGGGAATTCAAAACCTGAGCCCGGCGCAATAGTCTGTCGAGTTGCCCCTACTTTTATCCGATTTGGAAACTTTCAATTGTTTTTAGCCCGAAAAGATCATAAAAACCTCCGAGTTTTAATGGACTACACGCTAAAACAATTTTATCCTGAATGTGGTCAAGCAGGTAAGGCAGCTTATTTGAACATGTTTAAAGCTATTTGTGAGCGCACCCTTGATATGATTATTCATTGGCAAAGAGTTGGTTTTGTGCATGGAGTTATGAACACAGACAACATGTCCATATTAGGACAAACTATTGACTATGGACCTTATGGCTGGCTGGAAGGATATGATCATGGATGGACACCAAATACCACCGACCGACAACACAAAAGATATCGTTATGGCCAGCAAGCCTCTATTGGTTTATGGAATTTAGCCCAATTAGCTAGTGCTTTTCATCCAATAATAGAGGATCAAGAAGCACTTCAAGCAATACTTGATGCATATCAGTCTGATTTTCATCAAAAATATACCCTAATGATGGCCCAGAAACTGGGTTTACATTCAAATACAGAACAAATCAAATCGATCATCTCTACTTTACTAGAAACCCTGCATTTAGCAGAAACAGATATGACCATATTCTTCAGAGCTTTAAGTGAGGTTCAATTTGATGATAGTGCAGCTTCAGCTCTTTCAAAGATTCACCAGGCCTTTTATCAACCAGAGGACATTACCGGTTTAGTCTTACAAAAATGGACTCAATGGTTTGAATCTTATATTGAGGTACTACCTAATGAATCAACTGCAATAGCCCAAAGAATGAGCACTATGCAACATTCTAATCCAAAGTATGTATTAAGGAATTACATGGCACAATTAGCCATAGAAGAAGCAGAAAAAGGTAACTATACTTTGATTGAATCTTTTATGGATATGCTTAAGCAGCCCTACACGGAACAACCAAAATATGATAAATGGTATGCCAAACGTCCAGAATGGGCCAGGCATAAGGTTGGATGCTCCATGTTATCTTGTAGTTCATAAAAAAAGCCACCCGTTTGGGTGGCTTTTTTTATTCTTGTCCTAGAATATTAAATTCTACTCGTCGATTACGACTACGTCCTTCATCTGTTGAATTCGATTCGAGTGGTTCTAATTCCCCTCGACCTATAACTGTCATTCTAGATTCGTCAATACCTTTTGCCGCCATATAATCAGCACAAGCCTGTGCTCTATCGATTGAAAGCTGCATATTATTTGCTTTACGGCCAATATCATCGGTATGACCTATAAGCTCAATTTTGAAGTCAGGATATTGCTCTAAAAGATTGATTACTTGATCCAAAATACGGTATGAGTCAGATAATAGTCTAGACTTAGCAAATTCAAACTCCACATTCTGTTCTGCATATTCAAGCAGTTCTTTTTCTTCTTTCTTCATTTCAGGACAACCACCTGTTGAATCTGGTCCTGCCATGTTTGGACATAAGTCTTTACTATCTGGAATACCATCTCCATCAAAATCACCATCTGGACAACCAAACAATTCGATCAGTCCATATTCATCTGGACATTTATCCTTACTGTCTATTACACCATCTCCATCTCGATCAGATAGAGGACAACCTCTATTATCAATAGGTCCTGCTTGATCTGGACAATCATCGTTAAGATCTAGGAGTCCATCTCCATCTCTATCTCCATTCGGACAACCATTATTTTCTGGAGGCCCTGCTTGATCTGGACATGCATCTACATCATTCACAATTCCATCCTTATCTCGATCATTATCTGGACACCCTTGGTTATCCGCTGGACCAGGCTCATCTGGACAAGCATCAAGCTTGTCAATTACACCATCCATATCGCGATCAGGACATCCATTAAGTACCTTTGGTCCTGCCTCATCTGGACATTCATCCATAGCATCTGGAACTCCATCGCCATCGGTATCCTGCCCTGATTCGTCAGGATCAACCTTTCCTAGTACAAAATTCGCTCCTATCCCGATTTGTAAGTTATTTCTATTTTCTTTTTGAGAGAATCGATATTCCCCTTGCAAACTAATCATGGAGTGCGGCGCCAATCGATATTGAAATCCACCTCCAACAGGGAATTGAATATTTAAATCTGAATCTCTTTCCATAGCAATACCTCCACCAAACAAAGCATAAGGAATCACTTTAACGGACTCATTATAAGCTTGCAATCTACCTACGGCATCAATACTCAACATATTGGTAGCGTTAGATTTGCCATCAAAGTTGGCTAGATTATATTTTACTGGAATGGAAAAAGCAAAGTTCTTAGTTAGAAGATTTGTATAACCAAACTCAATACCATTAGTTATTCCAACAGAATCTGTTGAATATCCATTAGGTCCAGCATAGTCTACAAAAAGAACCCTGAAGTGTAAACGGTGTTTCATAGTTGTCAGATCCTGAGCAGATATTGAGGATATGCTCAGCATCATGAAAGCTATCAACAATGCAATCGATAGTTTCTTCATAAAAATGTATTTTCTCATAAGTGTTTGACAGACCTAAAAGGTCTATTTCAGCAAAAAAAAGCTTTTTTCAAGACTTTTTTTGTATGCCAAAGCTCATAAATGCATTAGTCTATCAAATCTGCCTTAAAAAGTTGAGTTTCAAACCTTCTATTTGGGTATCCTCCTCTATTTCCTCTAATCGAAGCCCCCCAATAAGTGCTTTTAATTGCATCAAAGTAGTATCCACTTCTGATTTTCTGACACTAAACGATATAGAGGGTTCTTCCTCAAAAGATTGCTTGATGACATTCAATTGTAGCTTTTTTATTGCATTCATTACCTGACTCATAATAGCATAGTCAAAATGAATATCATATATATCCTCCACCAACTTTTGTATGATAGTACCTTCTTCTAAGGCTATTGCAGCTGCTCCCCTGTAGGCATTGATAAGTCCTGAGGCTCCTAATAAAGTGCCACCAAAGTATCTAACAACCACTATAAATACGTTGGTTAATTGAAACTTATCTATTTGACCTAGGATAGGTTTTCCGGCAGTGCCAGAAGGCTCTCCATCGTCATTAGCCCTAAATTGATTACCATCGGTACCTATTCTCCAAGCATAACAATGATGCCTTGCTTTGATGTGTTGTTTTTTCACTGATTCTAAAGCCTGTTCGATATCTAATGAACTATAAACTGGGAAAGCATATGCAAAAAACTTGGAGCCTCTATCTTTTAGCTCACCGGTACTAGGCCCTGCTAATGTTTTATATTCATCAATCATCTTAGAAGGACTTAAGCATGTGTAATCTTAAAAATCATTTCTCTGCACAAATCGCCTTCGGGGATTAAGGTCAAATTGATATCAACCCCCTTTGATTTTAGATCATATTCATGAAGAATTTGAATAATATTTAGCGTACGTTGATAAGAAAATGTCCTTGCTGCTGCTCTATAGTCTTTCAAAAAAAAGGAAGACCGTAGATTCAGTGCTTTTAAAATTTCTGGTTCAGACTTTTTAGCAACCTCATGGTAAACTAGCACCTTTGAAAAGAAATTATACAGGGAGGCGACCACTACAATAAAGGGATTGGTTTTGGGTTGGGCAGCGAAGAACTTAACAATTCTGTGAATCTTAGTCTTATCATTCAATGCTAGGGCCTTCTGCAATTCAAAAACATTGTACTCCCTGCTAATACCAATATTTTCCTCAATATGTTTAACATTGACTGCTGAACCTGGGCTTAAATTAAGTGCAAGCTTATCGAGCTCATTAACTACTTTCCCAAGATTTGTTCCCAAATACTCAGATAAGAGAATAGTAGCGTCCTCCTCAATGTCTAACTTCAATGACTTGATATATTTCTTTATGAAGCCCCCTACTTGGTTGTCATAAAGCTTTTTAGATTCAAAAACTAAGGCATGTTGTTTGACCAATTTACCAAATGAGGTATTCATCCTTAATTTCTTGTGCTTATGGCAAATCACTAGGACAGTAGATAATGCAGGTTGTTTGATGTATGATGCTAATCCATCAATGGCATTCATGGATTGTGCCTCTTTGATCATAACGAGTTGCCTAGCAGCCATCATAGGCATTCTACGTGCGGAGTCTAATACTTGAGTAGGCGAAGAAATGTCTTTCCCGTATAGAATGGTTTGATTGAAAGCCTTTTCACTCTCATTAAGGCAATTGGCCTCCACAAAATCGCTTATAGCATTAATGAAAGAGGGTTCCTCGCCATGGAGAAAATAAACTGGGCGATAATCTCCTCGTTTCATCTCCTTGATGATATCCTGATATTCCATTCAAAAACTTTGGTGTGGTTAAAATGCCAAACTACAAAACTAATGCCGCTTTTCTAAATATTGCTTTCAATAATGCCTGCAACAGCATTGACCCATCGTGGATCATCATTTAAGCTCGGTACCAGATCCACTTGTTCCCCGCCCCATTCTTCAAATTCTTCTTGATATTCAACTCCTATTTCAACTATTGTCTCCAAACAATCAGCTACAAAAGCGGGAGAAAATACTAAGATTCGTTTACCTCCCTTTTTGGCAACTTCTTCAATCAAATTAATAGTATATGGCTGTGTCCATGGATCTTTCCCTAACCTTGATTGAAAACAAGTTTCATATTGGTCTGCTTTCAAACCCAGTTCTTTTGCTATCAATTTCGTAGTAGCAAAACACTGAGCTGAATAGCAAAACTTATTAGCATCAGTAATTGATTCACAGCAATTTTCTACTTTAAGACAATGACATTTTGTTCTATCCCCTTTCCTTAGTTGCCTTTGTGGTAAACCGTGGTAAGAAAACAGGATTTGATCATAAGAGTCTAGGTCAAATTTCCGAGCATTATCCGCAAACACTTTGATCATGTCAGCATTATCGTGAAATGAATTGACAAATTTCACGGGAAGTATGGTATCCATTTGCCTCAACAACCTCATTACTTCATCTATAACAGAACCTGAGGTAGCAGAAGCGTACTGTGGAAATAAAGGCAAAACCAATAGCTCATCTACTTGTGCATCTAACAATTCATCTAAGGCGGATGAAATAGACGGATTCTGGTAACGCATACCAAGGGCTACCACATACTTATCATCTAACTTTTCACTTAATAAGGCCTTTAGTTTCTTTCCATACAACAAAAGTGGAGAACCTTCATCTGTCCATACCTCCTTGTATAGTTTAGCGGAAGAACCAGATCTAAAAGGAGCAATTATTCCACGTACCAATATATTCCTAGGAACTGCTGGAATATCAATGACCCTGCGATCCAAGAGGAATTCTTTCAAATACCTATAAACTGCTGACCTTAGTGGTTGATCTGGTGTACCTAAATTGACTAATAATACGCCCGTTCTTTTTCCCATGGTAACTTTTAGTTCGTCTATTCATTTTGCTTAACAACAAAGATGGCTTATTGGATTAATTAAATGGAATAATCTTATGGTAAAAATGTACTGTGGTCCTCAATAAGTGTTTGCTTTTCGTTATAATTACACTTCATTGACAAGGAAAATAAATCATGCTATGAAGAAGCCATTGATATTAGTTACCAATGATGATGGGATATCTGCTCCAGGACTTAAAGCATTAGTTGAAGTAGCGAGCGAGATTGGAGAGCTGGTAATAGTTGCACCTGATTCACCGCAAAGTGGACAAGGGCACGCTATAACCTTAAAAGATCCACTAAGAGTGCATAGTGCACCAACCTATAATGATAGATTTGAGGCTTATGAATGTTCGGGTACACCAGTAGATTGTGTAAAATTTGCTAGAGATCTTTTACTTAAGGATAGAACAATTGATTTATGCATCTCTGGCATAAACCACGGTTCTAATGCCTCTATAAATATTATTTATTCCGGTACTATGTCCGCTGCCATGGAAGCTTCCATAAGTGGGATTGATTCTATAGGCTTTTCCTTACTAGACTATTCCTGGGATGCAGACTTTGAGCAAGCAAAGCCATTTATTAGAAATATCATTCTACAAACCTTGGAGCACAAACTTAGTGGCACCAACCTACTGAATGTGAATATTCCGAATGTAAAAAGAGCCGATATAAAAGGTGTTCGAATTTGTAAACAAGCCAACGCTGCTTGGAGTGAGGCATATGTAGAGGCTACGGATCCACGCGGAGGCAAATACTATTGGCTAACTGGGGAATTCAATGAACACGACTCTGATGAAAGCACAGACCTATGGGCTTTGAAAAATGGATTCATCTCTGTAGTGCCTTCTAAACATGATTTAACTGCTTACGAAGCGCTAGAACAGCTCCATTGGCTAAATCAATAAGCATATGAAAATTATACCTAAAAAGAACCATATCGGTGTTGGACTATTATTAGGCACATTTATTCCTATTGCGGGATATCTCATCATGATGGGTATTTTCTCCCTTATTGATGATTCAGGTGCCTTAGACAGTGTACAAAGTATGTCGACAATGTTTAGAGAAAGAACATTGTCTATTTGTGCTATTGCCTTAAATGCACTTATTATGAGAAGGTATGATAAATGGCGTTATACACAAACCATGCGTGGAATTGTACTGCCAACTTTTGTTTATGTGGTGGTTTGGGTATTTTATTTTAAAGACATACTTTTCCCATAAATGAAAGTATACCTCATATCCGGTGAAGCTTCAGGTGACTTACATGCCTCGAACCTACTCAAATCGCTTCAATCACTCAGCCAAGAACCCATTGAGGCTAGAGCTTGGGGTGGAGCGGAATTAGAAAGAGCAGGCGCCCATGTGGTTAAACATTACAAGGATCTTGCTTTTATGGGCTTCATAGAAGTGGCTTTGAATATCAGAACCATCCTACGAAATATTAAGTTTTGCAAAGCCGATATAGAACAATTTGAGCCAGATGCTTTAATACTAGTCGACTATCCTGGTTTTAATTTAAGGATAGCCGAATGGGCAAAGGCCAAAGGAATAAAGGTATTCTATTATATATCCCCACAGATTTGGGCTTGGAAAAGCTCCAGGGTACATAAGATTGCCCGTTCTACTGATCGAGTTTTCTCTATCCTGCCTTTTGAACGAGCTTTCTATCAAAAGTTTGGTTATGATATTTCCTTTGTTGGGCATCCATTATTAGATGTCATTCAAGATTATGTGCCAGCGCCTTTAGATATAACTACAGACAAAAAGATTATTGCTTTACTTCCAGGGAGTAGAAAACAAGAAATTAGTAAAATACTACCCAAAATGTTGCAAGTACTCAGTGATTATACCGAGTTCCATTTTGTTATTGCAGCTGCACCAGGTCAACAACTCTCCTATTACAATCAATTCATTCCAGCTGAACTTCAAAGCAATAAGCAATTGAGCATTGTTCAAGGTCAAACTTATCCCTTGTTACAACAAGCACATATTGCTTTGGTTGCTTCAGGTACAGCAACATTGGAAACCGCTTTGTTTGATGTTCCACAAGTGGTCTGCTATGAAACAAGTCGGATTTCCTACGCTATTGCCAAACGCTTAGTTAAGATTAAATACATTTCTTTAGTTAATCTAATAGCAGATGCGCCAATGGTAGATGAATTAATTCAAGAAAACTTCAATACACCTTCACTTAAAGCATCACTTGAAGCTATTTTAGCTCCTTCTGGCAGAGCCAACATGTTAAAAGACTATCAGAAACTTAGACAATTGCTAGGTCATTCAGGTGCATCAAATAAAACTGCTCAAGAAATATTGCAAATGTTGAAATAAACTTCGAACTTAAGATTGAACGAACACGATACCAGTTATTCATCTTAATCCAACCAGATGTTCGTTAGATTTTTGCTCTTTATTTTAGTTACTCCATGCCTAATCAGTAGTCAAACTCCACCTGAGCTACCCTTTTGGAACAATGCAGGTTACACATCCACTGATTTACCTACAAAAACGATTGCTATAGCAGATTTAATGAGTGGAACCGAGTTAACAGCTGATTTCATAAATCTAGTCATTCAAGAATATGCGCCATTAGATTCACAGTTAGTTATTCAATTACCTCCAGGTTCTTATACCCTAGAAACTCCAATTGTGTTGACTTCAAATGTAAGCCTAGTTGGTTATGATACTGAATTTCTGTTTAACCTTGGAGGGGCTGCATTAGATGGCATACAAATTCATGGTGCAATACTACCTACTACTTATGAAGTGCTTTCCTCTGTAGAAAAAGGCAATCAAGTGTTGATTATTCCTAATCACAACCTACTAGAGGGAGATTTAATTTATTTATCAGATAATGATAACGACTTGGTGTATTCTAGTTGGGCTGAAGGAAAGACAGGTCAATTAGTTACTGTAAATGCAATCAATCAAGACAGTGTTTTCTTAAATGAGATAATCAGACGGGATTATGAACCTAGCTCTACTATAATTCAGCAAGTTAATCCTATCAAAAATGTGCATATTAGTTCACTAAAATTAAAGCGAATCGATTCAACTGCAGCTCAAACCAACAATATTAGCTTGAGATATGCCCAGAATTGTCTGATAAGCTGTTTGGAAAGTAGACTGTGTAATTTTGCCCATGTTCGAATGGAATTTTGTAAGAACGTATCGGTACGAGACTCCTATTTTACAGAGGGACACGATTATGGAGGAGGCGGTAAAGCTTATGGCGTAGTTTTCCAATTTGCTAGCTCTGATTGCTTGGCAGAAAACAACATCTTTGAACATTTAAGACATTCCGTTTTACTTCAAGCTGGTCCAAACGGAAATGTAATATCCTACAACCACTCTACAGACCCTTTTTGGACCGATGTGATGCTACCTGCTAATACGGCTGGAGAATATGTCCTACATGGAAACTTTCCTTATGCCAATTTATTTGAAGGTAATTATGGAAGAAATATGGTTGCAGATTCCTCACACGGATATAATGGACCAGACAATACATTTTTTAGAAATCAAATTGATGAAGGCTTCTTTTTTAGTTTAGGGAATACGCCCAACTTGAATATCATAAACAACGTATTCACCAGTTCAGCCGCTTACTTCAATTTATCCACTACAAGCTATGCACAAGGAAATTGGCAAGATGGAGCCATTTTACCTGAGGGTACTAACCCCATGGAAGAAAGTAGCTTATATAGAACAGATCCACCCTCCTATTTTACAGACATAAATTTTCCAAGTATAGATCCAGCAAATACAAGTGCTATATCAGGCAATCCAGCCTCACAGCGATTCTATACCGGTGTATATACCTATTGCGCTATTTTATCTGACATCCATAACCCTAATAATAGCGCACTTGATATCACCACCTACCCAAATCCAATAATGGATCACCTGAATATTCAAATAAACCTGGAATCACCAAGGCATATCAATATTAGTTTGATAGATCTTACCGGTAAAAACCTAAATACCTTATTAAATCGAGAAATCCATAGCGGACCATTTATGCTTGAAAAGGATCTTTCGTATTTAAAACCTGGTCTATATCTGTTATCCATTCAAACGAACCATGAAATACATAGTTTTAAACTGATTAAAAATTAAAAAAAGGAAGCATTTAACATGCTTCCTTTTTTTATCATTGTTTCAGAATCTTTTTTCGAACTAAGCCATTTTCAAATTCAAAATCGAGTATATACCAACCTGAATCATAATTGGATACATCTAATTGATTATTCCATTCCGTACTATTTGGAAAATATTCTTCCACTTTTTGCCCTAATGGATTAAAGACAGTTAATCGCTTACATGGACTACCCCATTCAACATGCACAATACTACTGGCCGGATTAGGATAAACAGTTACTTCAACTTCATTCACTAAGGCTAGGTTATTCGTAGCAGTATCCGGACTTACCTCTGTTAGATCCAGACTAAAAATAGATCGACCAAATGTTCCCGCATAAAGGGTATTACTAGGTTCGTGAATCCTCAGATCAGATATCACAGAAGCAGGAAGTCCTGTTCCCAATACTTCCCAATTTTTTAACCAATAATCATAATTGACCCAAACCCCCATATCAGAACTGACTACCCATGCATCAACGCTTGGCCAATAAACAATATCATTAAGTGGGATATCAGGCAAATTCCAAGAAATATCGGTCCAAGAATGACCCGCATCCTCAGATACAAAAACATGCGGAGTATAATCCTCATAAGCAAAACCAGAAAAAACGACTAGAACCGTAGAATCACGATCTGGATGCACTGCAATTTGAGATACATAGCGTTCTGGCAGTTCGGCATCGATTGAAGTCCAATTATTCCCACCATCCATAGTTACATGCACTCGTCCATCATCTGAGCCAGTATAGACTACATCCATACTGTTATAACTTGGAGCGATAGCAGTAATTGTACCATAAGATGAAGCGCCAGAAGGATGGAGGCCATTGGTTAAATCTGGACTCATCAAAAGCCATACCTCAGCTTGATTGGATCTATACAATCTATTAGCGCCATAATACACTACATTATTGTCATAAGGAGACAACACCACTGGCGTATTCCAATTGGTACGATCATTATTGTCTATACCAAAAAGTGCGTATTCCATGTTCGCACCACCTTCAACCGATTTAAATAAATTCCCAAATTGGTATTCAGCATATACTATATTTCCTTCATCCGGATCTACATTCACGTGAAAACCATCTCCTCCTAGTATGGGATACCAATCGTCAGCCGATCCTGTTTGAGTCATAATGGTATTATTGTCCTGGGTACCACCTAGAACAATTTCAGTATTTGACTCATCAACTTCAATATTATAGAATTGAGTAATTGGAAGGTTTTTATACTGGAACCAATTTTGTCCACCATCATTGGAATAGTATACGCCACCATCATTTCCAGCAATCATGAAGTTTGGATTATTCCTAGATATCTCGAGCGCATGGTGATCTACATGCATTTGAGTGATTTGTTCATAATCGAGCTGAGCAAAATCACCTCTATATAATTTCTGGCCAAGCACAAAAACATCATTAGGATCTTCTGGGTGTACCCTTAAGTTGCCAAAGAACCAACCAAAAGAACTATTTACATTGTCTATTTGTCCAAGTGAAATTTCAAACCAATTGGCACCGTTGTCCTCAGACTTATATAAACCATCAAAAACATTGGTAATACTATTTGTAGTAAAACTTGCATAGACCACATCAGGATCAGACTCAGCAATAGCTAGACCAATACGCCCAGTCTCTGAATCACTTTCTGGTAAGCCGTTTATCATTTTTTCCCAAGTATCTCCCCCATCCAATGATCTATAAACCCCAGATGAGGTGCCCCCATAATCTCTTATCCAAGGATATCGAATTCTTTCCCAGGTCGCAGCAAAAAGAATGTCTGAGTTATTGGGATTCATAGCAACATCAATCACTGCTGTTGAATCATTAATGTATAGCACTTGATCCCAAGTATCCCCACCGTCTAAAGATCTATACAAGCCTCGTTCCTCATTTTTCCCATATAAAGTACCAGTTGCCGCAACAAATAATCTATCCTGGTCTGTAGGATCCACAACTATCCGACCGATATGACCTGATGATTCTAAGCCTATTGCAGTCCAACTTTCACCAGCATCATCAGATCTAAAGACTCCATTACCAAAGAACGCTCCAGAA
Source organism: uncultured Lewinella sp. (assembly GCA_913056515.1). GTDB lineage: Bacteria > Bacteroidota > Bacteroidia > Chitinophagales > Saprospiraceae > AM-2324. Next base: position 10,884 of record CAJXMP010000022.1, on the reverse strand, counting down.
GTTGCTGAACCATTGGCCTCTCCCGTACCTAAGTAAATCCTTGATCCGTTAGATGGAGCTATTGCTATATTACCTATAGATAATTCTATATCGAATCCATCTGTTACATTATTCCAAGTGCTTCCTTGATCTGAAGACTTAAATAATCCCCCCACAGAGCAAGCAGCATAAATATGTTGGTCATTGTCCGGAGAGATAGCCAAGTCAGTTATTCTACCACCAATATTTTCAGGTCCTAATAAGGTCCATTCTGGCTGATTTTGACGAGACTCAACAGTTGAATTGATTTGTACAAAGGCTAGGTCCCTAGCCTTATGGATAGCCTGGTAATCCATAGATGAATGAGGGTACATTCTATTTAAGGTCATCCACTCGTTTGGATGCTGTTCGAGCAACTCAGATTCGTTTGAACAGGCAATCACGACTAAAAACATAGCCATAAGGGATAGCAATCTTAGCATAATTCAGTATTTCAATTTTTCAAAAGATAAAAAAAACTGCTCAGACTCTTTCTGTATATCAACATATACTATAATAATTACGTTTTTGTTGCTTAAAAGGACTCATCGAATCTATATCGTTTAATTCACCATGTTCAAAAAATGACCATAAACCCCAACAACCTTGCAAAATAAGCACTACTTTTGAAGGGTTATTGAATGAAATTCTATGAAATCCAACGAAAATACAAGTCTTCCTAACTGGTTTCAATCGCTAAAACCTGAAGGTCCTTTGGTGATTTCAGGCCCTTGCAGTGCTGAGACTAAATCACAAGTCTTAGAAACAGCAAAACGTTTAAATACAGGGAAAACACATCTGTATCGTGCAGGAATTTGGAAACCTAGAACTCGGCCAGGAAATTTTGAAGGTGTAGGTGCAATTGGACTTGAATGGCTTAAAGAGGCTAAGGCTCAAACTGGTTTAAAGACTACCACCGAAGTGGCTTCTCCACTTCATGTTGAGTTGGCTTTAGAAGCGGATATAGATGTCCTTTGGGTTGGAGCAAGAACAACTGTTAATCCTTTTGTAGTGCAAGATATCGCCAATGCTTTGAAGGGTACAGACAAGATCGTATTTATCAAAAACCCAGTTAATCCTGATTTATCGCTTTGGATGGGTGCATTTGAGCGCTTTGAAAAAAATGGATTATCCAGGTTGGCAGCTATTCATCGAGGATTTTCAGTATATGAAAGAACAAAGTATAGGAATAACCCTAAATGGCAAGTAGCCATAGACTTTATGCAAAGAATGCCACAGACGCCTATGATATTGGATCCATCGCACATGGGTGGCAAAAGAGCATTAATTGAGGACCTATGCCAATTAGGTCTAGACCTGAACTATGCTGGTTTTATGATAGAATCCCATATCAACCCAGATGAAGCATGGAGTGATGCAGCCCAGCAAATTACACCAGAGACGCTTGAAGGCATTCTAGACAGATTGGTCATTAGAAAATCTTCTGATAACACGGAGGAATATGTCATGAAACTCAGCCAATTGAGATCCCAAATTGACGAATTAGATGATAGCTTAGTAGAAACATTAGGAAATCGAATGCAGATTGTTGAAGCTATTGGGCGATTAAAGAAGGAAAAAAATGTAGCTGTTCTTCAACCCCAGAGGTGGAAATCTGTTTTAGAGAAATTTATACGTGCAGGTAACGCAGCTAATCTGAGTAGAGATTTTACCAAAAACATGTTTAGAGCTATCCATCAAGAATCTATTCAACATCAGGAAAAAGTTCTAAAAAAATAAAAAGGACTCCCCACTAAGAAAGCCCTCCAATTATAGTTAACGAAACTAATTATATCTCTAACAAGACGCCTAAACTTGGTATAGGAACGCCTTGAGTTACATCTTGTAGTTTGACTTGGTATCTTTGCTCAGGGAATGGATCACTTGGATTCTCTATCACGCCTCCACCCATAGGTGATCCATTATCATCTAAAGGTCTATCTAGTAACATCACTGGTGCTCCTACTGCATTTCCAAAAACATTCTCAATATCGAAATACAAATTCAATGAAAACTTATCAAAATACCAGCGTTTATCTATCCTGAAATCTAAAGTATTACTCGCATTTGCTCGCTGCGTATTTAATAGCGTATAGTCTGGTATTCCAGCATTGTTTAAATTCCAGTAAGAAACTAAGTTTGAATTCTCATCAAAAGGTGTGAATGGCAAGCCTGTCTGAAACCTCCAATTAAATCCTGCTTCCCAATCTTTACCAAATTTCTTTCCTAAAGTCAGATTAACGATATGTCTGGAATCCCAGGAAGAGGATACCAATTCACCTTGATCATCTTCGAATTGAGACCAACCAAGGGTATAGGATCCAATTCCATAAAAACCTTTATACAGGCGTTGTTGGAATAAAAATTCTAGTCCATAAGCTAGACCCGAAGCTGTGGATTCGAGCGCATCATTACCTACAACTCCAAAGTCTCCCCCGAGATTCGCTAGAGTCAAGTCGCGTTCAGTTAAATAAGGATAGTTTTCATACTTTTTATAGTATGCCTCAACAGTTAATTTTGAACTGCTTGCAGTAATGTACTCAAATCCTAATACAGCATGGTCTGCTTGAATATAAGTCAAGCTATTTCTATTGTAAAACGAATTATCCCTTCTATAACCCATAGCAGTGTATGGTGGTAGTTGATAATACCTACCTAAATTGGCATTAATAGCAAAGTTTGATGAAAGACTGTAGGCAACAGATGCTCTAGGAGAAATCTGATCCAAGGGATTAGACATTAAATTGGAATAATTATTTGCATCTGTTCGAATACCAAACGAAAGGACCAGCCTATCATTCAATAATTTTTGAGAAGCTTGAGCAAAAGCAGCATATCGATTAAAATATAATCGTGAATCAAATATTAAATCTTCCTGTCCTACAGGTGTAGCTACTTTAATAAGAGAGTTATTCGTATATCTTACACCATCATAAGCCAAACCACCATTGAGCTTCCAATTACCAAAACGCCCCGTGTACTCTACCCTGGATTTGTTTTCAGACTCTTGAGAGTTATAATCAAAAATCAAATTATTCTCATCAGAATCATCGTTCTTAAAGTATTTCTTAGATTGGTTATTCAACATATTTCTACTTAAAACAAAGGTCCAATACCCTTTATCTCTATAGTGCTTATACACTATACCATTTGTATAATTCCATTGAGGAGAAACAGGTAAGTTATCTAATAAATACTGTTGATCCTCTGTATCATTAGCATCTAGATTCAAACTAAATTGATCAATCGCTCCCAATCCCATTACATAAATCTCATTCTGCTGATTGATCTTTGTCTTAACCTTGAATTGAAAATCATTATAAGTGGGTAAGAAAGGTAATTCAAGCGCAGCAAAAAGAAATTGTAAATAAGACCTTCTTGCGGAAAGTAAATAGGTAGTTTTTTCTCCAATAGGACCTTCAAGTGTTGCACCGACATCAGATGCACCGACAATCAATGAAGCACCGATTTTATCAGACCTTCCATCTTTTTGTTTAAAATTAAAGACGGAACTCAGCGTGTTTCCTCTATTCGCTGGAAATGCACCAGAATAAAAGTCTACTTCTCTTATAAAGTTTACATTGATTAGGCCGACAGGTCCTCCAGAAGCACCTTGTGTAGCAAAGTGATTGATATTGGGAACCTCCACATCGTCCAAATAAAACCTATTTTCATTAGGCGACCCACCACGGATAATCAAGTCATTTCTAAAGTTCGCAGTTGAAGTTACCCCAGGTAGAGATTGAACTACTTTAGATATATCCCTATTCCCTCCAGGATTACGTTGGATTTCTGCTATTCCAATACTTCTTAAAGAGACTGGACTTTCCTCTGTTTTGACAAATGGCGAAGCTTTTATCACTACTTCTTCCAATGCAGTACTCTGCTCATCCATGTCAAAATCCAAAATGGTAGGTTTTGAATTCGTAACCTGGATTTCGTACTGAGTTAGGTCAGAAAAACCAACAAAAGAAGCTCTTACATCATAAAGCCCAGGTGTTAATCCTTCAATCTTATATGCTCCATCTAAATCGGTAACCGCTCCAAAATCAGTACCCATAACCAATACGGTAACAAATGGCAGTGGTTCATTATTGATTTTGTTTACTATTTTACCACTTAAAACCCCTGATTGAGCTAGGCTAATCACTGGAATAAAGCATAAAATCAATACAATACGATGTAGATTGGACATACCCTATAATTTATTTTGTTTACTATTTTAATGAAAAAGCTAAACAAAACTACTATAAACAATCGTTATTTTCTGCAAAAAATTTCAAAAAATGATCTAAAAAGCCTTATTACCTTAACAAACCTCTATCTTCCAACTTTTTATAAAACCTCAATACTTTAAACATTTATGAACCTTATCAATTTACTTTCCAAGACTGATTTTAAAGTTGCCTTAGACTGTCCCACAAAACTGTATTACAGAAAAAATAATTACGCATCCGATAAAGATGGGAACACCTACATGGAGTATTTAGCAGAGGGTGGATATGCTGTAGCCAAAATGGCTACCTTATATTTTCCAACAGGCACAAGGATCGATAATTATTCTGGAGTTGAAAATGCCTTAAAAGAAACCCAGGAACTTATCCAACAAGAGGATTGCATTCTATTTGAAGCAGCCTTTAATGCCGGCCATAAACTAGCCGTTGTAGATATTCTACATAAAAAAGGAAATCAAATCGAACTGATAGAAGTCAAATCAAAAGGCCACGACGACAATGAATCCGTCTCTAAAATTTGGGCTGAAGAAATTATGGATGTAGCTTTTCAAAAACAGGTCATACAAGAAGCATATCCAGATTTTGAGATCTCTTGCCATATCATGGCGCCCGACAAAAATAAAGCAACCGAAATAGAAGGACTTAACGCCTTATTCAAACTCAATAATTATGAGCAAAAAAATGGATTTGAGTTCTTTGATATAGCCTATTCAGGTAGCGCTACTATGATTCAAGAAGATAAGCTGCTTACTAAAATTGATATAAATCAAGAGGTGCTAAAGTGTGCTGCTAACATTAATCAACTTGTAGCCAGATTTGAAGCATCAATTTATCCAACTATTGAAAAAATACCTACCAAGCTGAGCAAAAAGTGCTTCAATTGCGAGTATAAAGACTCTGGCAAAAAAGAATGTTGGGAACATAAGGACATTCCAGCCCATAGTATAGAGGACTTATTTTTTATTGGGGTACTAGGTGGAACAAATGAGCCAGTTGCCAATGAAATGATTGAGTCAAATACCTTATCCTTATTTGACATCCCTCAAGATGTACTTAGTGGCAAACGGGGTGAACGGCAACATATTCAAATACAATATACCAGGGAGCAAAAAGAATGGTTTGCACCTAATCTCAAAAGTGAATTGAATGCTTTAGAATATCCACTACATTTTATAGATTTTGAAACCGCGACCTCCGCACTACCCTTCCATAAAGGCATGTATCCGTATGAGATGAGTGCATTTCAATGGAGTTGTCATACTATTCCCCATCCAGGTGCAGAACCTATACACAGTGAATGGATAAACTTTAGCCCTGAATTCCCCAGTTTTAAATTTGCGGAATCCCTTAAAGCTCAAATCGGAGATACGGGAACCCCTTTTATGTGGGCAACGCACGAGAACACCACATTAAGAAATATATATCAGCAGGCTGAAAGATATCAGTATCAAAATCTAGAACTCTTAGAATGGCTGCAGCGCATAGTAAAAATGGACAAAAAAGATGAAGGCAGATTTATTGATATGAATAAACTGTGTATAGATTCATACTTTCATCCATTTATGAAAGGTAGAACTTCCATAAAAGTTACCTTACCTGCCGTATTGCTAGCCAATAAATCCCAAAGGACTGTAGAATGGTTAAAACACTTTAGTCCTGATATTGATCTTTATGCCACTAATGAGAAAGGCCAGATCATAGATCCATACAAACAGTTACCTCCCATGGACTTCCCAGAGCTGACAGAAACTGTTAATGAAGGAACCGCAGCTATGCGTGCGTATGAGGATATGCTTTTTGGAAAGGCGCAGGGGAATTTAGAGATGCAAAATGCTTACAAAAAAGCATTGCTAAACTATTGTAAATTGGATACTTTGGCCATGGTGATTATCTGGGAACATTGGCATAAATCTTAACACCCTAACGAAATAGAAACAAACAAAAAAGACCTGTCTAATCAGACAGGTCTTTTGCTTTTGGGTGGAAGATGGGTCTCGAACCCACGACCTCCGGAACCACAATCCGGCGCTCTAACCAACTGAGCTACAACCACCAGTTATCGCCTCTAAATTTGAAGCGATGCAAATATAATGTATCTAGTATTATTTCGAAATTTTTATTCAAATTTTTTACTCCTCAATCGGATCAGCAGCAAGCGTGAATACTCTTTCCACTGGATTGTTTGGAACATCTAACAATTGACCATCAGCATCTACTAAACTCAACTTGATTTTATTATCCCCCATAGGTAATCCTTCTAGGAATACTGGGTTCCAGGAGTCAAAGAGATATTCCTTTTCGCCATTTATTTCAGCTTTAACAAAATGGTCCGTTCCAATATTAGTATTCAACAGGTAAAAATCTAACATAACCTTATCGGTATTCGCCTTTCCTACATAAGTCCCCTTAGGTCTAGAGTAAAATAACATCGGACCATCTATAGGCGAATGATCAATAGCATTACCTCCTTCAATAGTCATTTTGTAGGCGGTATGTGCTGTAGGTGTTTTAATTGATTCATGATAAGAACGACTTAAAAATGCCAAAATGTAGTGTTCTCCATCACTTACTTCATGTTCAAACTCAGGTACATACTTTGCTGCATAAGGTTCATTGTCTACAATTAAATGAATATGCTGACCTTGATCAGAATTAGCACACATTTTAACCCCTGCATCAGAAGTTTGAGCTCCTAATTCATAATTTTTAACCCTATAATAGAATGTTCCATTTCTATATTTTCCTCCACTTAATAACGCATCATTAAATGATTCTGAAGCAGGAAATTCAGTGATTTGGATACCAGATTCATCTTGTGGACTACTAGACTCGTCAACTTGTTCTAAAGCATCTACTTGATCAGCATCATCCTCTCTACCCTCCTTAGCTTGAGAACAGGAAACGAGGCAAGCTGAAACACCTGCGAAAAACAATAACACTAGGTATTTTTTTGAATTAAACATAAACTAAATGATTTGTGATAATTGATTAACTATTTGGATTCAGAAAAACCTCTGCAAGCATGCAACGAGCAGAGCCACCTCCTAATCGTTCTATAGTGGGGATTTTGACCACAATGGGTTCAGCATCCCCAAAAAGTATTTCTCTTTGTTCTGACTTTAAACTATTGAAAGCCGTGTCTGACATAATAAGGAATAATTCCTCCTTTTTGTTTAATACTTGAAGAATATTTCCTGCAAATTGGTTGACCTGATCTAAACTAATTTCAACCAAAGTTTTCCCTGAATTAGCAATAGATTGAAGAAGCTGTTGTTTTTCCGTTCCTTCTGGAATGGCCTCTAGACAAAGTACAACCCACTCTATTCCAACACTCATAATAACATTGGTATGATAAATAGGTTGCTTGGAGGCATCTACTGCATCAAAAACTACCGGCCAGTAACCCATCTGAGAACAAAAAGATCTAAATAAAGCCTCATCTGTTCTTGCAGACCTACATGCATAAGCTATTTTATGGTCTCTATCCAGAATCATGGAGCCCGTACCCTCTAAATAAGCTCCTGAGTCCTCAGCACCTTCCAACTGCACATAGGATTCAACCGCATAGGTATCTATAAAATATTGAATAATGTCCATACGGCGTTCTGGCCTTCGAGAAACAGCGCACATGGGATAGGTAATCAACTGACCTGTATCGTGCAAACTAATCCAATTATTGGGAAACACGGCATCAGGCTTTCTAGGATCAATGGTATCTTCAAAAACAAGCACCTCTATCCCTTTTTCACTGACCTGGTCTACAAATGCATCGAATTCAGCTCGAGCTTTTTCTGATGCCTGTTGTAGCACCCTTCGAGCTTCCACATCTTGAAAGTAATTATTAGCAGCAGTTTCTTCATTAAACCCAAAATGAGCAGGTCTAATCATCATTACTGTTGAACAAGATTGTTTACTCATTTCTCATCTTAATTTTCCATAGCTTTTAATTTCATTTGCTCTGCTAATTCCACACCTAAAAAACGATCTATTAAATGGTGCGCCCAATATATTACTGGGGTAAGCACAACAGCAACAACAAACTTGTATGTATAATTCGTAAGCCCAACAGCAAGAAATAGACTAATACTCCAATGAGCTGGTCCTATAACAAAAGCAATATAAAGCACCACAAAGCTATCCACAAATTGGCTAACTAAGGTTGACCCTGTAGCTCTTAACCAAATCATTTTTTGATTGGTTTTTCTATTGATGGCTTGAAAAACGATTACATCGAGGAATTGACCCACCAAAAACGCCACTAATGAGCCAACAATAATCCATGAGCTTTGACCAAAGATCGCACCAAAAGCAGCTTGCATATCAGGAACACCCTGTGTGGCATACTGACCTACCCAAAATTCAGCCGGCTGTAATCTGATGGCCAAAAAAACAATGACAAAGGAGTAAATAATTATACCTACTGCCGTAAAACTCAAAACTCTTACCCCCCTTTTACCAAAGTATTCATTGATTACATCTGTTAAAACAAAAACAACAGGCCAAAGCAATACCCCTGCCGTCAAATCTAAAGAAACTGTTTCACCAAATAAGGTCCACTCAAAATCATCCAAGCCTAAACTACTCTCAAAAGCAAAAATTTTGACTCCAATGAACTCGGCTAGAATGGCATTAGTGACAAAAATTATTCCTAGAATGAAAAATAAAACGGCTGATTTATTCTTAAGCATTAGTTTTACTATTTTGAAGCATTATATCCACACTACATCAAAATATGAAGTTCAGACAAATAATAAGCTGTCAAATCTTGTTTTTTTTAACCCTTATCACGCTTAAAGGACAGGACACACTAATAATACAACACGAAATCTTTTTACGGAATGGATCTGTAATACACGGAAAGCTACTAAGTAAGGATGACCAAACTGTTATTTTACTCAAAAAACAGGATACTATCCTGTTGGATGCCAATCAGGTATTGAGTATAGAAAGTAAAGAAACACCACCAACAACCGCTGAGCCCACAGTTCCACAGAAAGAAATGCCACCCAAAAATCTGAAGCCCTATAATTTCATGCTTAATGGTATTGGCCACTCCAAAAATGCTTTGCGATCCAATATGTTGGTGGATAATTCAATAGATTTCAACAAAACCAATAGGACGCTATCGCTCAACACAATAATCTTTGAATCCGGCCTTGAATATGGTTTGACATACATACAACGATATGGTCAATCGAAATTTCTTCACCCTTATGCTTTTGGATCTTTTAGGTCGAGAAATTTTATCAACAATACTTATATAGGCTTAGGACATGGTTTGACCATCGGTAATCCAAAAAATCACCTGAATATAGAAGTGGGCGTTCCTTATTCCATTCGTACAAAAAACACACTAGGCCTTAACTATAAGGTTGGATTCCACTTCCAAGTCAGTTCGAACGGTTACTTATTTGGTGAGCATGTTAAGTCTGCAGCTCAGTTAATCAATAGCTATAATTCCTTTGGATTATCATTTATGCTAAAAAGGATGATGGGCCAAATTGGGGTTCAACATATTTACACTCGAAACGAGTTTTTAATCTTTTCTAATTTCAATGGTAGTGTGATTCTACCTATGATCAGAATTGTAAAAGCTTTCTAAGCCTAGTGAAATCCATATTCTACCAAAATACTTGGCATTCTGATGATGAAAGGTTGTTCACTGCTGACAACAGAAGCCTAAAATATGGGGATGGATTCTTTGAATCTATGCGCGCCGTTAATGGTCGAATTAACTTTTTAGATCTACACCTTACAAGAATACAAACTTCTAGCCGATTATTGGGCTTCAACCTTGAGGAAAGCGGTTTCTCTGAAGCTGTACTATTAAATAGCACAGCACATTTTCTACAAACTAACCAACAAAAACATGTTAGAATAAGGATTCAATTTTTTAGATATGGCGGTAAACAATATGCACCAGCAGATACAAAAACCGCTTTTTACATTCAATTCGCATCGGATAAGTCCGGCGAGTTCTCCGTAAATCAGGCAGGAAAAACACTTTATATATTTAAAGATTACGTCGTAGCAAATGACAATCCAATTAGTAATATAAAAAGTAGTAATAGCCTTATTTATGTCTTAGCCAAAAAGCAATTACAGCATATAGATACAGATGAAATACTACTACTTAATTCAAAAGGACAAATAGCCGAATTTTCCTCCTCTAATATCCTTGTAGATTTTGGAGATCGATTAATTACCCCTCCTCTATCTTCGGGCTGTTTGGACGGGATTGTTCGATCTTATTTATTGCTACAAAAGAACCCCGATTTCTACGTGGAAGAACAAGAGATCGAATTAAAAGACTTGGAGTCCGCCCAAGCTATCTACGGGACCAATACTAGTATAGGTGCCTTTTACATCAAAGAGTTTAATAATATTACGTACACCTCGGGAAGACTTAACCAACTTATTGAACTTTTAAATCAATAGATCAAGAAATGGAAACATTAAAATCAGCTTATTCCGATGAATATATCAATAGGTTGGGGCAATCTATTGTTAAGGTCTACAAGGATTTTCCAACAAATGCATTCCAAAAAGATGTTTTTGATGCAGCCTGGGTGGATAAAACTTTAAAAGAAAGGATGAGTCACATCCGAGCCTGTTTACATAAGCATCTAAA
>CAJXMP010000021.1 GCA_913056515.1 uncultured Lewinella sp. | reverse complement strand
GCTAGAACATTTGCCTGGCTTCCAATTTTATTGTGGGTGCTTATGAATGAGGTGATATGGTGCATCTCTAATAATTTATTAGAAAATACTCTCAGCCTATTTCTTTTGATGACCTATTGGTTTTACATGGTATATGTACAAAAGGGGGCTTGGAAATACTTTCTTATAAGCTGTATCTGCTCTATTGGTGCGGTTATGGTTAAAGGCCCTGTTGGACTTTTGGTTTTAGCCATTCCGACTGTGTACTTCTTGAGTCGCAAGATATCTTGGTTATCCTGGTTAAGTCATAGTGGTTTAATCGGATTGAGTATAGTTATGTACATTGGACTTAGTTATTGGTTTGTTCCTGATGCTCAGGTTTTCTTCGAAAGCTATATTGATTTGCAATTGTATAAGGGGGCGATAGGGGCAGAGACTGTTTCTTCTAGGTTCTTTATTATTGGAGCCTTTTTCAAGGGGATTTTAATCCCTATGTTATTCTGTATCCTTGTCTTAGGTTTAAATCATTTCCATTACAAGGATAAGACCCCACTTTTGAAACGAACAGATTGGTCTTGGTTTATTTTTGTAGTATTAGGTGTTTTACCAATAATGATCACTTTAAAGCAAAGGGGATTTTATATTATTCCTGTCTATCCATTCATGGCTATTTTTATGGCAATACCTTTGACCCAAACTATGGCACTTATGGCTTTTAATAGGTGGTTAGAAGGTTTCTGGGTTAAACGTGTAGCTACAGGATTCTTCTTGCTGACTTTTTTGATGAATATTTATTTTTTAGGAAAAGTAAATCGTCAAGCACCACTTATTTCAGATGTGAAGTTAGTAGAAACAATAGTTCAGGAAGACCGAATCATTCAGATAAGTGATGCACTTAAAAGGGACTGGGGGATAAAGGCTTATTTCCAGCGATATGCTCGAATCAGTTTAGATATTGAAGCTTCTGTTATTAATAGAAAACATCTTCTAGCTGATAAACAAGAAAATATTGATTTGGCAAAATGGAAAATAGTACCGCTAGAATTGAATAACTTTGTGTTGTACGAGAAAAAATAAATTATGCGTAATCAGTGGGATAGAAAAGACGAGCGCTACTTTGCGATTGGTGTGATGAGACCTAAAACCTCAGAAAATATTGGGACTTTATGGCGAAGCGCATACATCATGGGGGCAGACTTTATTTTTTTAATTGATAGAAGGTATAAGCAACAAGCCTCTGATACTATGAAGACCTGGTCCAAGATTCCACTGTTTCAGTTCGATTCTTTTGAGACATTTTACGCCAGTATGCCCTACAGTTGCAAATTGGTGGGTGTGGAGTTAGATCAACGCGCAGAACCTATCAAAAGCTACCAACATTTCGATAGAGCCATATATCTTTTAGGTTCTGAGGACAATGGTTTACCACCGAGTGTGATAGAAAAATGTCATGATTTAATTCAATTACCAGGAAAGCATTCTCTTAATGTAGCAGTAGCTGGCTCATTAGTAATGTTTGATCGAATTAATAAAGATTGGTAAGGTAGATTATCAGTAGCTATGCAGATAGAAGGAAAAGTCATTCAATTTAACCAAGCTATTGATGTAAATGATCGACCAGATCAGTTTACCTACCCTTTTTATTATCAGCCTCATACATGGAGTATCCAAGCGGCCGAACAAATTCAGGATTATTTGTTAAGTCAGCAGGATTTTGAGCATAATTTTGGTTTGGATGATTCTGATGCTGCAATTGGTAAAATGTTTGGTGTGCTAGTTGTTGAAGTGCGGCCCAATGAATTTGGCTTTCTAGCAGCCGTATCAGGAAAGCTAGCCAATAGCAATCACCACAGCGTTTTTGTGCCTCCTGTTTTTGATATGTTAGAAGAGGGGAGTTATTTCAGAAAAGAAGAACAAGAAATCAATGCAATCACGCTTCGAATTGAAGCTTTGGAGACTCAACCTGAGCTGCATGAGGCCAAAGCCTTCTTAGCTCAAGAAGAAGATTTGAGGACAATCCGCTTAGAAGAACAACGGGCAAAAGGTCGACTAGCAAAACAAGAACGAAAGCAATGGAGGGCAGCTGCTTTAGAACAACTTCAAGGGCAAGCACTGGAAGAGCGCCTAGGAAAAATAAAGCATGAGAGTCTGTGTTTTAAGTTCTATCTCAAAGACTTAATTCATTATTGGGATTTGCGGATTCAACAGGCCACCGCATCAGTGAATCGATTCATGCAAACCATTAATCTCTTAAAAGAGGAGCGCAAGCAGCGTTCAGCAGCTTTGCAAAAGCGATTGTTTTCAGAGTATGATTTCTTGAATATCCGTGGAGAGCGTCGAAGTTTAGAAGATATTTTTTCAGCATTAGGGCTTGAAAAACCGCCAGCTGGTGCTGGGGAATGCGCTGCTCCTAAACTATTGCATTATGCCTTCAATCATGGGCTCAAACCTGTTTGTATGGCAGAGTTTTGGTGGGGTATGTCTCCAAAGTCAGAGGTTCGGAAGCACAAACATTTTTATCCAGCGTGTAGAGGCAAATGTTATCCAATTTTAGGGCATATGCTAGCAGGAATGGATGTAGCTGATAATCCATTGGAAGGACAAACGGGGTCTGATAAACAATTACAAATCCTTCACGAGGATGAGGACCTATTAGTTATTGTAAAACCACATGAATTTTTATCTGTACCGGGTAAGGTTGAACTAGATTCTGTCTACACTAGGATTCAAGATATGTTTCCTAGTATTACAGGTCCAATCATTGTACATCGATTGGATATGGCCACTTCTGGAATTATGTTGTTAGCCAAGCATAAGGAGGCACATAGAGCCCTGCAAGCACAGTTTATTGAGCGAACAGTTAAAAAGCGTTATGAAGCTTTGTTAGAGGGTGAATTAAAGGAGGATAAAGGTCGTATTGAATTACCCCTTCGAGTAGATTTGGAGGATAGACCCAGGCAGTTGGTCTGTTATGAGCATGGGAAGTCAGCTGTAACCATTTGGGAAAAAAGGAAGGTGTCGGAGGGTAGGACTAAGGTTTATTTTTATCCTATCACAGGTCGGACGCATCAATTGCGTGTCCATGCGGCACATCATTTGGGATTAAATGCTGCTATCGTTGGTGATGATTTATATGGTCAATCTGAGGATCGATTATACCTACATGCTGGCTTTATTAGCTTCAACCATCCAAGTACGGGAAAACCTATGAAATTCTCTGTTCCAGCCGAATTTTGACAGCTTTTTGAGCCAGGAATTGGAAAAAAGGCGATGGAATTTTCTATTTTTCAATAAACTAATTAACGCCCTATGTTTTTGAAAAAATCCTTGCTTCCCGTATTGTGTATTTGCTCCCTCATTTTTGCTTGTCAAACCAATCATTTTGAAGAAGAGCAAAAAGGTGTAGCTGATGATTGGTTTTATGCTCAACGGGCCTATCCAAGTGGTCAAGTGGATCAAAAAGCCTATTATCAGGCGGTAAACGATCGATTGAATCAGGCCCAAATTCGATCTGGTTTAGATTGGGAGTTTGAAGGTCCTACCAATGTGGGAGGTCGCCTAACAGATGTAGAGATGCCAGTTGATGATCAAAACACCATTTATGTGGGTGCTGCATCAGGAGGTGTTTTTAAATCGGAAAATCTTGGCTTGAGTTGGGAATCTATATTTGATGATGCGGCTAGTTTGTCTATTGGTGATATCGCCATTTCCAAGAATAATACAGATTTAATTATAGTTGGTACAGGGGAATCCAACGCTGGTGGATCTTCACTAGCTTACGATGGATATGGTGTTTATCGATCGGACGATGCAGGTTCAAGCTGGACACACTTAGGCTTAGAGGATGTAGGTAGTATTGGGCGGGTGGCCATTAGCCCTTCCAGTGATGAAGTGCTATTTGTAGCGGCTATGGGAGATTTATTTGGGAATAATGCAGAACGTGGCGTGTATCGATCCGTTAATGGTGGAATGGATTGGGAACAGGTTTTATTTGTATCGGATTCTACTGGGTTTGTGGATTTAGCCATCAATCCAAATAATCCAGATATCATATATGCAGCTGCTTGGGAGCGTATTCGTCGGGTAGATTTTCGTCAATATGGTGGAGCAACTACAGGTTTATATCGTTCCGAAGATGGCGGAGATACTTGGGAAGAATTAACCATAGGACTTCCGAGTGCATCCAATGAAAAAGGTCGAATTGGAATTGGTATGGCAGCATCGAATCCAGATGTTATTTATTTACACTATGCGGATTTATTTGGATTTTTACGCGGTGTTTTCAAGACTAGTAATGGAGGTGATTCTTGGGTAGAGGTCTCTAGTGTTGGAATAGTAGTGCAACCTTTTATGTGGTGGTTTGGACGCATCGAGGTAGATCCCACCGATGAGAATCGGGTTTTCTTTGTTGGATTCAATAATCATGAATCAACGGATGGCGGTGCTTCTTGGTCCCCTATTTTTTCTGGTGTACATGTTGATCAGCATGCTATCTTCATACATCCAGAAAATCCAGAGTTGGTTTTGAATGGTAATGATGGAGGTTTGTATGTGAGTACGACGGGAGGTGATCAGTATGAGTTTAGAGATAATTTACCTATTACTCAGATGTATACATTGGATTTTGATCCAAATCAGCCCCAGAAATTATATTCAGGAACGCAGGATAATGGCACAAATAGAACGGTTACTGGTGGTTTGGGTGATTGGGAAAAAATATTTGGTGGGGATGGTTTTCATAGTTTGGTAGATCCAAATGATAGCCAAACCATTTTTGTGGAGTTCCAAAATGGAAATTTGTATCGATCGAATGACGGAGGGCAGAATTTTGTTCAAGCTTTAGGGGGTATCACCGCCGCTGATCGAAGGAATTGGAAGATGCCTTATGTATTTGATCCATCGAATGCCAATATTATGTACTTAGGGGCGAATCGGATATTTAAATCTACAGACCAAGGGGACAATTGGGTTCCGATTAGTCCTGATCTGACTAATGGTCCTGGAACAGGAAATTTGAAATATGGGACTATTACAAGTATATCCGTTTCACCGCTTAATGTGGATGTCATCTATGTAGGTACGGATGATGGTAATATGTGGGTGACTGCAGATGGTGGATCAAATTGGGAAAATATATCCAATAACTTACCTGACAGGTGGATTACTCGAGTGTTGGCATCTAGTATTGATGTGAATCGAGTATATGTATCTTTCTCTGGATATCGATTCGGAACAGATGAGGGACATATTTATCAATCCAATAATCAAGGTACTGATTGGACAGATTGGTCTAATAATCTTGCTGATATTCCCGTAAATGATTTATCAGAGGGAAATAATCTAACTGATTTGTTGGCGGCAACAGATGTAGGTGTTTATCTATTTGACGAGAACAGTCAGACCTGGAGTGGTTTAGGTACTGGAATGCCTCAGGTGGTTGTTACAGAATTAGCTTATGTTGTTGACTCGGAGTTGTTATATGCTGGAACATACGGTAGGTCAGCTTATTCTATTGACTTACAACAGTTGAGTACTTCAAATGAATCTGCTTCTGATGATTGGGTATTCTATCCCACATTTGTTGAAGATGTTTTACATCTAGATGCACCTGTGCAGTTAACTAAAGATTATGTTGTACGATTATGGTCTTTGGAAGGTCGATTATTGTACCAAGGGACTTGTACTGATTTAATGCAGACGGATTTCACCAGCTACCCTAAGGGCGGTCTAGTTGTCGAGTTGTTGCACAAGGGTAAGCCAATACATACAACTCGATTAATTAAGTTATAAAGGGTACATATTATAAAATTTTGGATTGATTTAAGGGGGCTTTTATACTAAAGCGCTTGTGCGTATCGTATATAAAAGAAAACCTTAAGCAATGAAAAAAATCTTTTTGATAAGCCTATTATTCTTAGGATTTAACTTAAAAGCAAATACCCCCAATTCCCATGTAGAAAATAATAATCCTAAAATCCAGATTGCATTATTGCTGGATGTTAGCAATTCTATGGATGGGCTTATTGACCAAGCCAAAGCTCAATTGTGGAAGATTGTCAATGAATTAGCTGATATGCAACAAAACGGGCAATATGCACAAATAGAAATCGCCTTGTATACTTTTGGAGATGATCGATTGCGTGAGCAAGATGGATATATTCAAAGTTGGACTTCATTTACTAATGAATTAGATGAAATAAGTAAACATTTATTTGCTCTAACTACATCTGGAGGAGATGAATACTGTGGATGGACTATTCAAGAGGCTGTAGAGTCTTTGAATTGGAGTGGGCAGTACACCGATTTACAAATGATAGTCATTGCAGGAAATGAGTCTTTTGCACAGGGTGCAATCAATTATATTAAAGCATGTGAAAAAGCTGTGCAGCAACATGTAATTATCAACACCATTTATTGTGGACATTGTCCTGATGGAACTAGACTTTTCTGGGAGGACGCTGCTGATCGTGCTCAGGGTAAGTATATGTGTATCGATCAAAATGAGGAAGTCATTCATATACCTACACCTTATGATTCCTTAATTCAAGTAAAAAATAAAGGATTAAATGCTACCTATTTAGGGTATGGTCAAGCAGGTCAATCTAAGAAAGCTATGCAGATGGCTATGGATGAAGAGGCGGAAGCTTATGACAATGCTTACATGACAGAGCGAGCAGTTTCTAAAGCATCTAGGGCATATACTAATGCTTCTTGGGATTTGTTGGATGCTTATAAGGATGATCCAGAGAAAATATTACAATTAAAGCAGGATGAATTACCTGAGGAACTTAAAGATTTGAATCAAAAGGAGAAAAAAGCTTTTATCGAAAAGCTTCAGTCTGATCGAAAAAATATTAAAGCTGAAATAAGTGCGTTAGCCTTAAAACGGAATCAATATATAGAGGAGTATAAGGATAATGTTCTTCCTGAAAGTAAGGTATTGGAGGCTGCAATGCTTGGGATAATTAGGAATCAAGCTAAAGAAAAAGGGTTCACTAAATAATAATAAAGGGCAGTTAAAACATGTTAGCTGCCCTTTATTATTACAATTTTATTACTTTTTTTAGTTGTTTTTTATTAATTAATTTATTTTTATTCTTCAAATTACTATCTCAATCTTATTTAAATAATTTTACTAACTGGACCATTGTATGAAGTTTGAAGGCCCTTTAAAAGAGTATATAGAATTAACCAGTGATTTGAATGCGCTAAAACGCAAGATTATCGAACAGAAAGGTAGTTATGCTTTTTATTTACTTTGGAATAAATCAGAAGGAGGTAAAATAAAGGTCAATAATGTTCCCTACAACTTAAAAAAAGATGTTATAGTTGCATTCACTTCATTTCAAGAAGTGGATATTGAGGATTTGAAGGACTTTGAAGTTTTAACCTACAATAAGCCTTTTTTATGTGTTGTAAGTGAGGATTCTGATGTAGGCTGTAAAGGATTGTTGTATTTTGGTAGTTTCGATTTGCCCGTCATTGAAATGGATGACAAACTCAAAGTTCAGATAAATCTAGAAATAGACGAATTAAAAGAAGAATTTAAACTTTCTGATAAATTACAGCTAGAGTCCTTAAGAATTTGCCTTAAGCGAATTCTCATAGCATGTACCAGAAAATATAAAAGGCAACTCAATATCCATGAGGTAGATCGAGGGAAAATAGATTTAGTGCGCGAATTTTCTTATCTAGTCGAGATGCACTTCAGGCAACACCATGCGGTATCAGATTATGCTAATCTGATGAATAAATCACCTAAAACGATTACTAATGTATTTAGTAAGGTCGCTCGCTTGTCTCCTTTAAACTACATTCAAAAAAGGATTATGCAGGAGGCTAGGTTTTTATTAATTAATTCAGAGTTGGAAATTTCCCAGGTTGGTTATAAGCTAGGATTTAATGATGTTCAATCGTTTAGTAGATTCTTCAAAAGGCATGAACAAATGAGTCCTAGTGCATTTCGAAATGATCTACAATTAAGTGCTTAAAAAAAGGAATCGCTTATCTTGAGTGCATATTAAGCATGATGTACACTTTTTTTGAAACAGATCGACTGAATTTAAGAGCTACTCACCTAGAGGACGCTGCATTTGTCTTGGATATCTTGAATATGCCTAAATGGAAGTTATTTATAGGAGATCGGAATGTACATACCAAAGAAGAAGCCAGCGATTATATTAAAGAAAGAATGTTGCCACAATTAGAACGTATCGGATATGGCAATTATACTATGATTCGTAAAAGTGATGGTGCTAAGATTGGACTATGTGGATTGTATGACCGAGAGGGATTAGAAGGCGTTGATATTGGCTTTGCGACTTTGCCTGCATTTGAAGGCAAAGGGTATACCTTTGAGGCGGCTTCATTCATCCTTGAAAAAGCTTTCGATACGTTTAACCTGAATCAGGTTCAAGGTATTACAAGTAAAAAGAATATTGCATCTCAACACTTACTAGAAAAGTTAGGGTTGAAGAATATGGGAGAGGTTCATCTTCCAGGAGATGAAGAAGCCTTATACTTATTTCAGATAAATAGAGATTAAACAACAAGATAATTCGGTTAATAATATAGCAACTGTTTGTGGGTTACTACAACATAGTTTTATTTAAAGAGTATAATACAACCCGAATTGAATACTCTGGTTCCAAGTATCTAGACCCAAACTAAACGTATCATATACATCTTGATTTTCAAATAACAATCTAGTGGATAAGCCCCAATGTTTAGTTAAGTCTAAGTGTAGACCTAGTCCTACTTGAATATTGGAATAGCTTGTTCCCATGTAAGCTTCTTCCTCTTCGACTAATAATTCGCTTGCATTTAAATTCCAGTCATGGCCAAAATGAAGTAGATCTGGTTCTGCATAATAATCTTCTAGGGTAATTCTATTCCATTGATATCCTAGTAACCCACTTAATTTCAAGTTGTTTATGGGGTAATAGTATTCAAGCTGTACTGGTATCTGTACGGTCTTAAATTGATATGTTTCATAAAGGTCAAAGAGGAAAAACTGATCTTCATCTGTATCATGACCACCTATTTTTTGATAAGTAAATTGATTAAAAAGCAGACTCCAACGACTTCCATGTATATGCTCAATATCAAATAACTCATTACCATTAAGGTCCTCATAAATATCATCTTCTCCGACAAGTAGTTCCCAGTCATCATTCCAGTCTCCTCCTATTTGTCCAATGTTTATACCCGTGTTTAAAGTTAATCGGTCTGAAATAGAAACTGAACCTAATAAGCCATAGCTTGATTGTTTGAAAAGTAAAGGATCAATGTCAAGTATATCCTCATTGTCGGTGTAGTTGATAGATGTTTCTCTTATTAGTGCATGTTCTCCTCTTTTATGCATCAACTCTATTTTGAAATCGGGCCAGTTAAATCGCTTAACCTGAATGGTATTTTGGACAAGACTAGACTCGTTATTGATTATTACTGGTTGGTAATCCTGTTCAATGAGAGACCAATCTAATGTTGGGATAGGAGGTAATGATATTCCTTTGGAATGATCTAGTTGATTAGTAGTAACAGATTCTTGCTCAAGTGTATTTTTAATATCAATAGGAAGTATTTTTTGATTTAATGTTGATGTAATAGTAGAGTTTGTTTGTATGGGCCCTATGTCAGGTGGATTTATAGTAGAGGAAGGTACGATAGGGACCTGCTCTGCATCTGATTCGATGGGTACGGTAAGTTTATCAGCTTGTACCTGTTGTATTTGAATCAGTTCATTTTTTACCTGACTTAAGTCCAGTAAAGCGGTATCTAATTGATCTTTAGTTTGCTTTAGTTGGTCTTGAATTACGATATGCTCATGCTCTAATTGCTGTAAGCGGAACACACGGATTTGTAGAAAGCATGCATAACTTACTAGGGCGAGTAGTGCAAAACTTGCAGCCATAGCCCATTTCTTGTTTGGTAAATACCAAACTTTAGCCTTCCCCTTTCTGAGGAGTGCCTTGGTATCCTGCCAGATCTCAGGATTAGGTTGATCCCAATTGGATGAGGAATCATCCATTTGGTCCAGTTTCTTTCGTAAAAAGTTATTCAATTCGTGTCTATTTTCCTCCATAACGCTCTGCTTTAGAATAATTGATCTATTTTCTTTCTAAGTAAGCTTTTCGCTTTTGATAATTGGGACTTTGATGTTCCAATGGATATATCCAATTGTTCTGCTATCTCTTTGTGGGTGTATCCTTCTAATTCATACATGTTGAATATTATCCGGTACCCCGTTGGTAATTTTTGGATGACTTGAATCAATTCTCTTGCACTTATACTCCCAATGATGTCTTGAATTAATAGGTGTTTACCAGCTGATTCATCGAGTTCTTCAAAAGTTTGCTGCCATTGATTCTTCCTAATATACCTCAGTGCAGCATGTACAAAAACTCTGCCCGACCAGGTGGAGAATTTTCCTTTATCTGCATTGAATTGTTTCAAGTCTTTAAAAATATTAAAGAGACCTTCTTGAAAGATATCTTGAGCCTGATGACTGTTATCTGCATAACGCAGGCATAGTCGATACCACAGTCTTTCGTACTTATGGTATAAAGAATCCATCGCGGATTCCCTTCCTTTTACAGCCAATTGGATCAATTTTCTTTCTGTCATGCAAAAAGTTAAATGCTTTGTATAGGTATATGGTATATAAATGCCAAAAGGGTTGCCTGTATTGTGAAGAATTTTAGTAATGTTTGTATAATAGATTGTTTTTCAGGTGTTTATGGGTTGATTGCTCTTTGTGTTGTTAAAATTTTAGCTAGTGGGCAACCCTTTTTGATTTTCCTTACATACTAGAGTAGCGCACCTTAATTATTCAATCCCATGCGCCTGGGAAACTAAAAGATTTGTTATGAAGAAATTAATGTTGAAATCTTTGCTGTTAGGGTTCTTAGCTTTAAGTGTAGTAGCATGCCAGGAAGATTTAATCCCCTCTGCCGATCCGGATACGGATGTGGTTAATGATTTAGCTAATCAATCAGATTCGGATGATTGTTTTGAATTGGTTTTTCCTTTGGATATGGAATTACCAGATGGAACAACAGAAACCGTTGATGATTATGAAGCTTTAGAAGCTTTGTATGAAGCATATGAAGATGAAGACGAAGAGCCAAATTTTGTTTTTCCACTTTTAGTCATTGATGAAAATGGTGAAGAGCTTTCGGTAACGGAGGAAGAATTATATGAGCTATATGAAGCTTGTGAAGGAATGTATGACGAGGATGATGATGAGGACGATGATGATCATGATTGTGATGATGAGGATTGGTTATTCCTGTTGGAAGAGGAGATTTGTTTTGATTTCATCTATCCAGTTACCTTGACTATGCCAGATGGAGATGAATTGACTTTTGAAGATGGAGAGACAATGGCAGAGGAAATTTATTCTTGGTATGAAGAAAATCCAGATGAAGATGCTTTACCTGAATTACAATATCCGGTGGAGTTGATTTTTGATGATATTGATTTAGCATACACTGCTAACGATGATGAAGAACTATTTGAAGCGCTAGAATATTGCGAGGAAGATGATGATGAAGGCGATTGTTTTGAGTTGGTATTTCCTATAGAGGTTGTTTTACCAGATGGTACAATAGAGGAGGTACATGATGAAGAGGCTTTATTTGAGTTATTTGAGGAGTATGATGATGACGAAGAGATAGAAATAGTATTTCCGATTTCAATCATGGATGAAGACGGGGAGATTTTCGAAGTCAATGAAGAGGAGCTAGAAGAGTGGTTAGAGGATTGTGACTTTTGGTACCATGATGATGACGATGATGACGATTGTGATGATGACGATTGGTTTGATTTAGATGATTTGTGTTTCGAACTTGTACTTCCAATAACTTTAGAGATGCCGGATGGGTCTGAACTAGAGATTGGTCCAGATATGGATATATTCACGCTGATTGAGGAATGGTATGAAAACCATGACGAGGATTGGGATGAGGTTCCAGCTCTGATTTATCCAATTGAAATACTATATGACGATGGCAGTGTAGAAGAAATTCCTGACGAAGAAGCCTTGGAAGAGGCTATTGAAGACTGCTAAGAAAAAAGGCTCGGAGGTTTACTTCGAGCCTTTTTTTGTTTATCCATAAGTACCATGAACTTTGTGTCTTTAAGCAGTATTCCAAATCCTGTTTGTTTACTTTTCTAGTCTTGGTCTTATTTATTATCTTTTCGTAAGTCAAAACTATACGAATGAAAAATTGGATAATGATATGCATGGTGTTTGTAGTTCTTGGAAGTCTGCATGCACAGGAACGTGCTTTGGATCAAATACTAACGGTTAGGGAGCAAAGTACCTTTATTGATCAGGTTTTGGAATATAGGTTAGATAGCCTTTTGCCTGACTTAATGGAACGAGAAGGATTGGATATGTGGATTATTATATCTAGAGAGTATAATGAGGATCCTGTGATGAAGACCATGCTCCCAGCCCAGTGGTTGTCCGCTAGAAGAAGAACTATTTTGGTGTTCTCAAAAAAGCCTGAGGGCGGGATAGATAAGATTGCTATTGCTCGATATAATGTAGGTCGCTTATTGCAAGGTGCTTGGAATGTAGATGTTTATCCGGATCAGTGGGATGCCTTGATAGAGCATATTGAAGCTAGAGACCCACAAACCATTGGACTGAACTTTTCAGAAGATTTTGGTTTGGCAGATGGATTGGTGTATTCTGAATATGAGGCATTTATGGCCAAGCTGCCTGAAAAGTATCATTCTAGAGTAGTATCTGCCCAAGATCTCTCAATTGCCTGGTTGGAGACTAGATCTAAGCCTGAAATTGAGATCTATCCACTGATTTGTCAGATGGGACATGAAATCCTTCAAGAGGCCTTCTCAGCAGAGCATATTACACCTGGAGTTACAACCACGGATGATGTGATATGGTGGTTGAGGCAACGGGTTAAATCTTTGGGATTAGATACTTGGTTTCATCCGTCTGTTTCCATTCAACGATCCAATATGGGTGATAATGCTTTTTTGAGGTCTTTTGCCAATCGAGCGAAGGATCAAGTTATTCAAAAAGGGGATTTATTACATGTGGATTTTGGTATTACTTATTTGAGACTAAATACCGATCAGCAACAGCATTTTTACATGCTCCGAGATGGGGAGACTGAGGTGCCTAAAGGGCTCGCGGATGCTTTTAAGAATGGCAATAAGCTACAGGATATTTTGGTCAAGAATTTTGTATCTGGAAAATCTGGGAATACCATATTAAGCGATGCACTTACCGAAGCTAAAGGGCAAGGCTTTGAGGCTTCTATTTATACACATCCTATTGGTTTTCATGGGCATGCCGCCGGACCAACGATAGGCCTTTGGGATCAGCAGGGTGGAGTCGCAGGAAAGGGAGATTATCCGCTATATGCCAACACCTGTTATTCTATTGAGCTTTTTGCTGCTACTGAGGTAGAGGAGTGGGGGAAGATTGTCCGTATTATGTTGGAGGAAGATGGCTTGTATGATGAGCAGGGCTTTAGATTCTTGGATGGTCGGGCTGAGGAGATATATGCCATACCAAGATAAAATTGGATTAGTCGCTCAACATAGCTTATGAATAGTTGTTATGTTGAGCAATACAAATTGGGAACGAATTATATGAAATACATCAGGCTATACGAAACGTCTAATCGATCAGAGGTTGTTCGGTTGAAACTAATATTTAACCAACTCGAATTGGACTACAGAGTTTTGTTTGAAACCATGTTGGATGTGGGTAATGTGTATGGCTTAGGTTCCAAAGGGGTAATTGTGGAAGTCGCTGAAAAGGATGTTGAAGTGGCGGAAGGGGTCTTATTAGATCTCGAATTGATCAAAATAGGGGAGGAAGAAAATGAGTTTGATTTTATCAGTTGGTTTGATCGTAAGACTAGTCAAATCAAATTATTCAAGGATTTCAATTTAGAGTTTAGATTGGTATTGTTTTTAGTGTTCGCTGGAGTGCTTATTCTGGCTGTGGGTTTGCCTATATTACTCCGATTAAGTAATCTGTAAATGTAGATGGGTGAATAAAGAAGCAGTTTTGGAGGCTATGGAATCCTTGCTTGTACAGCAATTGAACGAAGTTGAAGAACAACTTAATAATATTGCTGAGTCCAAAGCTCAAGAAACAAAGAGTAGTGCTGGCGATAAGTTCGAAACGGCCAGAGCCATGATGCAGCGGGAGGAAGAAAAGTTAAATGGGCAGTATTTGCGAATTCATCAACAATTGGATCAATTGAAAGTCTTTAAGCAGCAAAGCAAACAATCTGATCTTATTCAAGTAGGTCGTTTAGTAATCTGCGATCAAGCTAGCTTTTTTATTGGATTACCGATTGGAAAGGTAGCAGTAGGACCTGATTTTGTTTTTGCAGTATCTACGGATGCTCCTTTAGGTAAACTTTTGATCGGAAAGCGCATTGGAGAGTCGGTTCAATTGGGGAATACCATTTATTGTATTTTAAGTATTGAATAAAAAAAGCCCCGAATTTATTCGGGGCTTTTTTTATTACAGGCGGTATGAAATACCTCCATTAAAGAAGTAAGGTGAACCTATACCGATTTCAAGGTTGACACCTAGATTATCCGTTAGGTATGCTCTCATTCCGTATAGAATTCTATAAGAGAGGTTGTTTGCACTTAAGTTTTCTTCATCTACTAAACTTTCATCATTCCAGCCCCAGAATGTCATACCTGCTCTTAGGCCTGCATATTGATCTAATTTAGGATTGTCGCCGAAGTGAAATAGTACTCTTGCCGCTACTGTATTTCTAGATCCTTGGACATTTACATCCTCTTCAACAATATTGCCCATGTCATCAAAAGATGTTATTACATCATCGTATGAGATGCTGCTGTATGATCCAGCAAGACCAATAGATAAATTGTTTGTAATTCCATAGTCAGCATTTAGATACAATGGTGGGATAGATTTTACGTTTTCTCCTACAGATAATAATTTGGAGATTACAGAATATCCGGCACCAGCTGAAAGTACTACCTGACCTGATTCTTGTTGAGCTTTAACATCATTCGAAAATGTGAAAGCAAAAACTGCGAAAATTAAAACAAGAAGTTTTCTCATAATACTAAAATTGAGTTTGTAATAAATGGTTTATGATATCAAATATAAACGCAAATATAAATTTTTTACTAAATAGGCAGCACATGATGCCCTAAATGCGTTATAAACACAAGATAGTAAGCGAATAAATCCCATCTCTTTAAGCTTTCTTAAAAGCATATTAATTCTAAGTTAAAAAATGAGTACTGATAGTTAATATTGGTTAAGCAGAGCAAAAATCAAGCATTTAACTTAGCTATAGATAAAACTGATTAGTTAGTAAACCATTACTTTTTGTTGCAAATCATCAAAGAAACCGGCAAATCTTTTGGCTTACCTGCTATCGGTCTAAATTTTATTTGAAATTATAGTTCATTAAAATAAACCATTCAATAATGAAAAATTTTATAAAGTTTCTAGGAGTAGCTTTCTTTGCTGCTTCCATCTTTACCTTCAATGCATGTTCAAGTGATGACGAAGTAATCATCGATGTAGTAGAAGGAATCAATGTATCTGACGGTTTGTATTTAGCTCAAGTAGGATCTGATCCTGAGTCAGGAGCTTTACTTTCTCCGGAAAGTGTAGATGCGCCAGATTTCCAATCACAAACAAGAACTGGATTCGTAGGTGGATATATTTACCTAGAAGCTGGTGATTATAACCTAGTACAAGTAACGAATAAAGAGATTACGAATACTTGGGGTGGTTCTGTTTCACAAGAGACTGATGAAGGTTCACAGTGTGATTACAACACTTACAATGTAGCAAGCATGGAAGAAAACGGTGCGGCTATCAATGTATCTGAGTCTGGTCTATACCGTGTGGCAAATGATCAATTGAGAAGTGAAATGATATTCTATCAAATCTACTTCCCTGGAATTATCGGTACTGCAACACCTGGTGGTTGGTCTGAGGAGACGTCTTTAACTGACGGTTCAGTGACTGCTGATGGAGGTTCTTGGTCAAAAGCTGATGTAGTTCTTAGAGAGGGAGAGTGGAAAGTTCGTTTCAACTGTCGTTGGGCATTAGATAGAAAAATCGATCCACTAGGTGGTTTGGAAGAGTCTAATGGTTACATCATGTTCAACAACTTTGGTGGATCAGTAGATAACTTAACAAACGGTAACGATCAACCAAACATCGTACACTCTGAAGATGGTACTTACACTGTAACTATCACTTGGAATTCATTAGACGGATGGCAGGTAAATCTTGAGCGTACAGGTGATGCTCCTGTTTTAACTTTCGATCCAAATGATTATAACCTAGGTGTAATTGGTGATGCAACTGCAGGATCTTGGGATTCTGATAGAGATATGTTGTACAAATTAGATGGTACTACGCACAAATGGGTAGGTGTTGTTACACTTGCTGATGCTGGTAACTTCAAAATTAGAGCTAATGATGCTTGGGATTTCAACTTAGGTGGTACACTTGCAGCTGATGGCGAAACAGTTACATTGAGTGAAGGTGGTAGTGATATCCCTACTCCTGGAGCAGGTCAATACTACATCGTTGTATCAACTGACGATGAAGGTGATACTTGGCAAGCTTCAATGACTGCAAATGGTTGGGGTGTAATTGGTGATGCAACAGCTGGTGGCTGGGATGCTGATCAGGATATGACAGCTGATGGTTTTGATGCTGGTGTAACTACTTACACTTACTTAGGAACATTCGGAACTGGTCAATTCAAGTTTAGAGCTGGAGATGATTGGGCGATGAACCTAGGAGGAGATCTTGGTGCATTGACTTTCGATGGTAACAACATTGAAATTGCAACTGCTGGAGATTACCTAGTAACATTGACATTCGACGGGTCTACATACATGACTACGATCGAAGCACAATAATCTGATTTAAGTCTGAAAAAAGGCGGGCATGTGTATACAGGTCCGCCTTTTTTGCTATTACTAACTGTGTACTCATCCAAAAGCGGTGAGTAACATCAAATAAAAGGGTTCTATAATGGAAAAGTTGGTACTTAAAAACAACATCCCTTCAATCTTTAGAACTGTAGCTAGCTGTTTATTCTTGGTATTGGCAAGTACGCAATTACATGCACAAGTGACAGGTGTCATTAGTGATGAAACGACTGGTGAAGTTTTAATTGGGGTAAATGTTGTGATTAAAGGCGATGCTATAAATGGAGTTGTCTCAAATATAGATGGCCAATATAGCATCAATGCTAATACAGGTGATGAGCTTGTATTTAGTTACCTAGGTTTCGAGGATTATTCAGTAGTAGTTGGTTCTGCTAATGAAGTGATCAATGTGAATCTAGTTGAATCTACAGAGTTATTGAAGGAAGTTGTAGTTGTAGGATATGGTAGTGTACAAAAAAAGGATTTGACGGGAGTTGTAGCCAAAGTGGACGAGCGCGATTTTAATAGAGGGGTAGTTTCTTCTCCAGAAAAATTATTGAGTGGTAAGGTTGCAGGACTTCAAATCACTAGTAATGGACAACCTGGTGGTGGATCTAGGATTTTGCTTCGTGGAGCGTCTTCCTTGACTGCTGGTACTTCACCACTTATAGTAATAGATGGAGTGCCGCTTCAGGTAAATGGTGCGGGTTATAACCCATTGAACTTTGTAAACCCAGCTGATGTAGCAGATATAACGGTATTAAAAGATGCCTCTGCGGCGGCTATTTATGGGTCAAGAGGTGCTAATGGTGTTATTATCATAACAACTAAGTCTGGTCAGAAAGGAAAATTAAAGGTGAATTATACTGGTAATACATCTGTTTCTGTATTCCAAAATCCGAATATCGCTTTGAGTCCAACAAACTTTGTTAATGTAATCAATAACAAGGAGCCAGCGCAGTTGGCTAGATTGGGCGATGCGAATACGGATTGGGTAGATGAGGTAACACGTAATGCTCAAAATACGGAGCATAACTTAACGCTATCAGGAGGAACAGGAAAAGTAAATTACCGATTCACTGGTGGATACCTGAATAATAATGGGGTTATCCTATTTGCTAATCACAACAAATTGACAGCAGGTACAAACCTAGATTTCAATTTATTGGATAGTGATTTGCAAATCAATATTCGTTCAAAATATGCAGATATCAATGAAAACTATGCTCCTAATGTATTAGGAACTGCTATTTTCTTTGATCCTTCTCATGCCGTATTAGATCCAGATTCTGAGTTTGCAGGTTATTACCAGCACAATGGAGAACTAGCAGCAAAGAATCCTGTATCTACGCTAAATTTAGTGGAGAATACTGGTGATATCAATCGTTTTCTAAACTCTGCATCTATTCGTTATAATCTTCCTTTTGTAGAAGGTTTGAGTTTAAATACTCAATTGAGTTATGATAAAAGTGTTGGCGATGGTAGAGACTTTTCAAATCCACTTTTGAGAGAAGCATATGTTAATGGAGGATACCTGAAATATTATCAAGTAACAGAGGAATCGTCTTCTTTAGAGGCTTTTGCTTCTTATGATAAAACGTTTGAAGGGATTGATTCTAAATTGAATTTTGTTGCAGGTTACTCTTGGCAAGAAAAAACATCAAGAACAGAAGAAGAATCGGGTAATATGTTAGTAGAGGAAGGGAATGATTGGATCTATACGGATACCTTATCTATACCGGATCCTACTAGAGCATTGAACCGTTTGATCTCTTTCTACGGAAGAATGAACTTTAATGTTAAAGAGAAGTATTTATTCACTGCTTCTCTAAGACGTGATGGATCTACTCGTTTTGGTGCTGCAAACCGCTGGGGTTTATTCCCTTCTGCTGCAGTTGCTTGGCGTGTTTTAGAAGAGCCATTTATGTCTGGACTATCCAATACCTTCTCTAATTTGAAGGTTCGGGCCAGTTATGGATCTGTGGGTAATGAGCAATTTGGCGACTACCTGTACTTTGTCTATTATTCCTATGGTGCAGATGATGCAACCTACCAATTCGGGCAAGAATATGTAAATACCCTAAGAGGTGTGGGTGTAGATCCTGATATCAAATGGGAGGAAACACAGTCTTTGAATTTAGGTATTGACTACGGATTCTTTAATAATAGATTGAGTGGTTCCTTGGATGTATATCGCAAGTTTACGAAGGATATGCTATTCAGAGCTGCGACTTCTGCCTTTACAAATCTATCTGATCAGGTTATTACTAATATCGGAGAGATGGAAAACAAAGGAGTGGAGTTATTGTTAAATGCTGTTGTTGCAGATAAAGAAGATTTTGATTGGAATTTGAGTTTCAATGCTTCTTACAATAAGAACACGATCATAAAACTGGATAACGCAGATATCTCTGAAGGTATTATCTATACTACAGGAGGTATTAGTGGAGATGTTGGTCAGACTATTCAGGTGCTAAGAGTAGGAAATCCTATTAACTCGTTCTATACCTATAATCACATCTATGATGCTAATGGCTTGCCTTTACCAGATGGTGTGGATCACAATGGAGATGGCTTAGTGAATTTGCTAGATACTTATGAGGATTTGAATGCAGATGGAAAGATCAATGAGGATGATTTGAATATCAAGCAAAGTCCGGAGCCAAATGTTTCACTTGGACTAACTTCTAATATTGCTTGGAGAAATTGGTCTTTAGCAGCAACGATTAGAGCGAACTTTGGTAACTGGATTTACAATAATGTGTCATCTTCTACTGGATTTTATGATAGATTGTATGACTTTGGGTTGAATAATATTCACCAGTCTGTGTTGACGACAAACTTCAATAATCGTCAACTAAAGTCTGATTTCTATATTGAGAATGGAAATTACATGAGATTGGATAACATTACTTTATCGTATATGTTCAAACCAAACAAGGTATTTGAAAGCTTGAGTGTGTACACTACAGCTACGAATATCCTAACCATTACCAACTACTCAGGTATGGATCCTGAGATAGCACTTAATGCTAATGGTATTGATAATAATTTGTATCCACTTGCCTTTACTATTGTGGCAGGGGTTAACGCGAATTTTTAAATAATGGCCGTTATGAAAAGAAATAAGTTATATATCTGGGCTTTAGCCCTATTTATGTTGACGGGTTGTACAGATTTAGATGTGGTTCCTGAAAATGGACTTCCATCAAATCTGGCATTTACAACTGCTGATGCTTACCGGTCTTACCTGGCAAAGGTATATGCTAGTTATTCACTAACTGGGCAGGATGGACCTGCTGGTAACTCGGATATTTCCATTGTCAATGATGAAGGATTTACTTCTTATATCCGGGCATACTGGAAAGCTCAAGAGTTAACTACTGATGAAGCTGTTATTGCTTGGACGGATGCTGGTATTCGTGATTTACATGAATTCAGTTGGTCTTCAGAAAATCAGTTTATAAAAGTGTTATACTATCGTATCTCTTTGATTGTTTCATTAGCAAATGATTTCTTGTCTTTATCTGAAGAGGAGACCATGGATGCCCATGGTGTTTCTGAGGCAGATAAGGAGGTGATACGTGAATATAGAAACGATGCTCGTTTTTTACGTGCATTAGCTTACTGGCATGCGCTAGATTTGTTTAGGAATGTGGTTCTAGCACAAGAGGTTAGTGTAGGATTCCCTGAGCAAGCTTCTCCTCAAGATTTATTCAATTTTATTGCAACAGAACTTTCTGAAATTGAAGGTCAATTGCCAGCTCCAAGGAGTGGAGAGTATGGTCGCGTAGATCAGGCAGGTGCATGGATGTTGCAAGCCAAATTGTATCTCAATGCAGAGGCAATGATTGGTCAATCATATTATGACGAATGTCTAGCTGCTTGTGAGAAAATCATTGGTGCAGGTTACACCTTAGAGCCAAACTATGAAGAATTGTTCATGAAGGACAATCATAATTCCAATGAGATTATTTTTGCACTTACCGCTGATGGTACACGCACGCAAAGCTGGGGATGTACAACATTCCTAGTACATGCTGCGATTGGTGGTTCTATGTCTGATGCAGACTCTGGTGTTTCTGGAGGATGGGCTGGATTGAGAACAACTAAGAATCTTGTAGAAAGATTTCCAGATACTTCAGGGGAATTGGATTCAAGAGCTATCTTTTGGACGGATGGACAAAGTCTGGAAATAGCGGAAATTGGCCAATTTACCGATGGTATTGCTGTTCCTAAGTTTAAGAATCTGAACATTGATGGGGAGGCAGGTAGTAACGCTACTTTCCCAGATACAGATTATCCGATGTTCCGTTTAGCTGATGCATATTTGATGTATGCTGAAGCTACACTTCGTGGCGCTTCAGGTGGTGATTTAGGTCAATCTACTGATTTGATCAATGAATTACGTGTTCGAGCTTATGGTGATGACAGTGGAAATATTACTCAAGCTGATGTAGATCTTGATTTCATCTTAGACGAGCGTTCCCGAGAACTATATTGGGAAGCTGGTCGTCGAATTGATTTAGTTCGATTCGGTTTGTTTACAAGTGCAGATTACCTATGGCCTTGGAAAGGAAATGAATTAGATGGAAGAGGCGTAGAGGAGTTCAGGAATATATTCCCGATTCCTGCTTCTGATTTGATTGCAAATCCAAACTTGGTTCAGAATCCAGGATATTAAAAAAAATCCCGAGCTATTTAGCTCGGGATTTTTTTTATGATGTGGTCAGCGCTTTTCTATATAAGTTAGGCGCTTGGTTTTTATATTTTTTGAAAGTCCTATTGAAGTTGGCTAAACTTTCAAAACCGGATTCATAAGCCACTCGTTTGATCGCCCAATCTGTTTTGATTAGATACTGACAGGACTTTTCAATTCTTATCGTATTTAAGTAATCCACGTAAGTGCTTCCGGTGTTCTTTTTGAACCATCTGCAGAAAGATGGAGGAGTCAGGCCTGCCATACCTGCTACCTGATCTAAGGAAAGATTTTTGTTGAAATGCTCCGTGATGTAGGTGGTCACCTCATTAATCCTGTGATGATGTTTTTTGAGGTCTTTATTCTCATCGAAGCTTATACTAGAAAGCGTCTCGTAGGTTTCGTCTTCTACCATTTCATTAATTACCTCTAATAGGTAAATCAACCTAGTTAGGGGCCTTGCTTCTTGAATATCTAAAATCTTTTGTTTGACTTCTTGACTAGCGTTTGGGAAGTAAATCCCGTATTTCGCTAAATGGAAGAGCTTGTTTATTTTTTCACATTCTCTGAAATCCTTGAATAGATCATTGGAGAATTGAATACCATACAGTACCTGATTGCCTTCTTCCACTTTATTGGATATGTGATTGTGCGGTAGGTTTTTTCCAAACAATACTAGATCTCCTTCTTCATAAGGTTGTATGCTATCTCCTACGAATCGAATACCCGTGCCCTTATGGATGTAGGTAATCTCGATTTCTGGATGATAGTGCCAGAAAGACTCCCAAGATGCTGCTTCATTTTTATAGTAATGAAACGTCTGCGAAGCATCTTGAAACCTAATGGTTTCTAATTTTGGATTTGATGAAGACATCATAGCTCTAAATATGAGTTGTCTTTAATTTAATAGATACCTACTGAGTTTACAAGATTTCACCCCTAAGCTGCACTATTTTTTCTATTTTTTACCATATCACGACCTAAAAATAGCATTTATTCGTGTTTCGTTTTTTATTGTGATTAATGATTTGTTTTTTTGAAAAAAATCTGAACATGCTAAAAAACTTACTACTAATTATTGGATTTGGATGGGTTATTCAGATGAATGCTCAGAACACAGTAGGCCTTATTTCATCTTCCGATGAATCGGATCCAGGCTATACCTTATTTGCTCCCATTCCAAGTAATGAGATATTTTTAATAGATAATTGTGGGGAGCAAGTCCATAGCTGGCAAGCAAGTGGGAGTCCTGCCTTAGCTTGTTATCTTTTACCTGATGGTAGCCTTTTGCGTCCTACTGGTGCTCCAGATGCCTTTTTTCATGCTGGTGGAGTAGGTGGTAGAATTGAAAAGGTAGATTGGGATGGTAATATTATATGGTCCTACGATGTATCAGATTCGCTTCAGTGTCAACATCATGATATTGAATTATTGCCTAATGGGAATATACTCGTAATAGCATGGGATTTGTATGATACGGCGGCTCAGGTAGCAAAGGGACGAACTACCATTATTGAGCCACTATGGTCAGAAAAGATCATAGAGATTGAGCCTGATTATGTGAATGGTGGAGGCACTGTTGTTTGGGAATGGAAAGCTTGGGATCACCTAATTCAAGATGTTTCTGATACTTTAGAAGGCTTCGGAGTAGTCTCCGAGCATCCGGAGTTAATTGATATCAATTACATAGGTATTAATAATGGAAGCCCTGACTGGTTGCATTTTAATTCTTTGGATTATCATGAAGGGTATGATCAGATTGTAATTAGTGTACACCACAGTAGTGAGATTTGGATTATTGATCACTCTACTACAACAGCAGAAGCGGCTTCACATAGTGGGGGTAATTCAGGAAAAGGAGGTGATTTACTATATCGTTGGGGGAATCCAATTGCTTATCAGCAAGGTACTACAGATGATCAGCAATTACATAAGCAACACGATGCGCAATGGATTCAGGATTCATTGGTTCACGGAGGCATGATTTTGATTTTTGATAATCAGGAATTTTTGCCTATTGAAGGATCTGCAGTTGATGTAGTAGAAACGCCTGTAGATGCTGAAGGGAATTATGCTTATTCAGGTGGAGCCTATTTGCCTGAGGCAACCCACTGGACTTATCAAGCTGATCCCGTTACTGATTTCTATTCTCAACGAATTTCGGGAGCACAGAGATTGAGCAATGGAAATACTTTGATTTGTCAGGGTAGAGGTGGACGCTTTTTTGAAGTGGACTTGGATGGAAATATTGTTTGGGAATATATTAATCCAGTAAGTGCAAATGGTATTATTGAACAAGGGTTTCAACCGATTCAGAATAATGTGTTTCGGGTTACACGCTATCCATTAGATTATTTGAATGTACCAGCTGAAGATTTAGAACCGATTGGACCTATTGAAACTGGTTCTGATTATGATTGTACCTTAGTGTCGAATGAGGAGATAGTTTCTAATCCACTAACATTCGAGGTAAGCCCTAATCCTTTTATGGATATGATTTACATTGAGATTGTTTCAGGTGATTTGGATATGGATCTTGTCGTAGTTGATATGTATGGAAAGGTAGTTTATCAAGAAAAAATAGATAGACAAACCCATACATTGACCTTGGATAGTTCTACTTGGGCTGCTGGTGTTTATGGTGTAAGTATTCGCACTGCTGTAGGCACTCAAAGTACTTTAATCGTTAAATAAAAGGCAGTAAACTTAGCCTTTACAGGGAATGGATACTACCGGTAATGATTACTGTAGTATCCATTTTTTTATGCCTTAATTTTTGAAGTATAAAGCTTAAAAGTTCCATATTGTTTTATCTCAATAGCTTAGAAAAAAGATACCTAGAAGCGGTGAATTTCATGATTTGCTTATTCCTTACTTTATTTTAATTTTTATTTTTTTGGCTTTATTAATAATTGTTCTATTTTTGCCCGCCCCAAGGGAATTTTGCTGTCAAAACACTAGTGTTTACAAGGGTTTTGGAGATATCTTAAGTTGTAGAATTCCATTGTGTGAAAGTAAGAGTTTACCTAATTTTGGTCGGCTAAATAATAGTTGATTAAGCAAAAATTTGTTCTTCATGAAAATTGATTTGAACAACCCATGGCACAAGGTAAGTGCTGGAGAGCATGCCCCTGATCTAGTAACTGGAATTATTGAGATTCCAAAGAACACAAGAGCCAAATATGAATTGGATAAGGAGACAGGTATGTTGAAGATCGATCGAGTGTTGTATTCGGCTATGTATTATCCTGCAAATTATGGGTTTATCCCTCAAACCTATTGCGATGATAAGGACCCATTAGACATTTTAGTATTGTCCCAAATAGATATTGTTCCCATGTGCTTAGTGGAGGCGAAAGTAATCGGTGTAATGCGCATGTTAGATGGTGGAGAATTGGATGATAAAATTATTGCGGTTGCAGCGGAAGATATGAGTGTAAATCATATCAACGACATATCACAACTTCCAGGCCACTTCTTTAAAGAGTTGAAAAACTTCTTTGAGGATTATAAAAAGTTAGAGCAAAAGAAAGTATTAGTAGAAGATTTCCAAGATGCAGATGTTGCTCGGAAAGTAATAGAGCAAAGTATGCAAGATTATAAAGCGTATATTGCTCAGGCAGAAGTTTTAGTTTAAAAAAAGGGCTACCTAGTAGCCCTTTTTTTAATTTGACTATTATAGGCATACATAGCGATGTAAAATTTGTATTTTAAAGAAAAAAATGCGTTTCGCTCTTATACCACTCCTATGTTTATTTGCCATATCTGCTCTAACCCAATCGTCCACTTATCAACGCGTATCAATACCTATCGAAGGTCCTTCCG
>CAJXMP010000020.1 GCA_913056515.1 uncultured Lewinella sp. | reverse complement strand
AATGGAAAAATCCATGAATGAAGTTGTTGTAGAAGCAATATCAAAACCACCAGTATCAAATACCCCTCCATCTAAAGTAGACTCACCCTCTAATTCATAGCAATTGCCTTCGTAGTATACAACAGGATGATGATCCACCTCAGTGATACAAACCTCTACCTTATCTGTTGGAAAATCTTGACCTTGCTTAACTCGTTTCAACACACCATGTGCCAAAACATAGCCATTGTAAGCATAATCACTATTTCCGTGATGCATGCTAAATGTATGCTTAGATAGTTTACTTGACATAAAGACATCAAGTGAACCATCGATATTATCATAAACAATACATGGTAATGGGATATATAAATCTCCCACTACATGAAATGCGTTTGCGTCTCCAATATGGTGATAGGCAGTGTTGGTTACATTATATTCTTCTTCTGCATGGTGTCCGCAAGAACAAGCATCGTGATGGTCTCCTTCCGCATGGCTTTCACCATGTTCGTGGTCATCATGAGCTTCTGTACTATGTTCCTGGGCGTGAGTGTCATGATCATGGGCATGATCATCATGAGATTCTTGAGCAGCTAACCCGAAAGTTAGTCCGAAAGATACCGCAATGCCAAGTATTAGTCTACGCATTTGATTCGATAAATTTTAAATTTGCAGGTCTTCAGACCCATCTAAAAATCGGCTCAAAGGTAGCACTTGTTCAGATATAAAAAAAACAAAATGACTTTTTTTTTAACCCTCCAAAATATCTTGATTTAATTTGATATTTAAGGGGTTAGACGCTAAAATCAAGCAGCCAATTATTAGCCATATTTACCCAAATAATACCTAATTATATTCTCTCTCTAAATTGATTGTCGAATTTTTATTTTGACCAATTCATATCCCATGAAAATGCCTCAATATTCATCAAACTCATCCTTGAATCTACTATCAAACCAATTTGTCATTTGTTCATCTGACATTTTCATTCCACACCATTTACACGCTTCATCAGAACAATTTTCGTTGATATCCAAATCTTGGAGGTTTTCATGGGACTCCACAATTAATTGTTCCATCCAAGTCACATCTGTCGAATCAAATTTCAATGTATCAGATTCATAACCCCTTACGTCATCAGGTTCAAGGTATTCTAAGCGGAAGGAGACAGAAGCATTAGGATAAAGTTGGGCATGATCTAAGAGCACCTGATAGAAGAGCACCTGAAACCAATATATTCCACCCCATTCGTCTTTTCCTCTAGGTTTAATTTTGGAGGTTTTCCGAGATGATTTATAATCGACTACTTCTAGGGCATTCGTTGAATGCTGGTCTAATCTATCTAATGTTCCTTTAATGGGTACTTCTTGATGCAGCAGGGCAGTCACTGGAAGCTCTCCTCTACTCTTTACAGTGACATTTTTAGATGTTTCATCCCAAAAGGATGGAATACTTTCCTTTCCCTTATTTTGAATATCCTCAAAAGCAGATGCACCACATTGATACTTAAATCTTCGCGCCACTTCTTCGAAAAGTTGAACTATAGTTGCATGCTCAAGAGGCTTGGCATTCCTGATACTATGGGATAATAATTTCAGTAGTGTTTGGTGAGCAATCTTTCCATATAATGCATGAACATTGGTTAGAGGGGTCAACTTTAAGATGTACTCAAAAAAGAAGGTTCTCTTGCACTCTAAGAACGTTCTTAAAGAAGTGGCACTCCACACAAAATCCTCTAATTGTTTCGCCAACCAATTCGCATCAAATATGGACGTCAATTTTAGATCTGCTTCTTGCATATCCCCTAACAAGAATTGCTGAACCAATTCCTTAGGTACTGCTATATCCTGCACTTGAATCCCAGTTGATTCCTGTATTTCTGAAATAAATCGGGAACAAGTCCATTGTTTGCCTTTAGCACTTCTTTTAGCAAAGGAAAAATACAGGTTTTGCTTTGCCCTGGTCATGGCCACATAAAACAATCTTCTCTTGGCTTCCAGTTGGTAATCCAAGTCGTTTTGCTTGTTTAAATAGTCGTTTGCAGACTCTTGAAATAAGACTGGAGGTATGGTAAAAAAGCGGTTGTTTTGTTTTGATTTTTCCCAAGCTTCATCGATAGCATGGATAATAAAAACATGCTCAAATTCTAATCCTTTTGAACCATGAGCAGTTAATAAATGGACACCATCTTCAGCGTATTCTACCTTGATGTATTCAATCCCCAAGCCATTTGAATCTAACTCATCGAAAATACTCAATAAACCAGCTAAATCAAGTCTAGGATTTAGTTCAACTGCATCCTTTATGTATGTCCAAAAACTATTAAATACATTAAAATCCCATTGACTATTTCGTCCTTGTAAAATAAAGTCTAGCCATAGGGACTCCTTAAAAAAGACTTTTACAAACTCCAATAAATGGCCCTTCCGCTGAATGTCCATAATCGAACCAATCAAGTCTAACACTCTACCCAACTCTGCAGCATCCGAAAACACCTCTTGATGTTCTGAGACATATATACGGAAATGATCAAAAGCCGTTTCCCTTAAACTATCTAGGTGAAGATTATTCCAATAGACAATATGACGAAGGTCATCAGAGGCTATCTTCCAATGTGGATGAAGTAATATGTTCGGAAGTTGGCTCTGGGCCAAAATGGGATTTGTAAATGCATGATTCAAGTAGGCAAACTCCTGAATAATTTGCAGCACATTGACTTCGTCTAAGACATTTATTTTTCGTTTGGACTGATAGGGAATTTGATGTTGCTGAAATAATCCTCTCAAGATTTCCCCATGCTTATGCTGAGGATAAAGCACTGCAATCTCCTGAGCCAAAACACCCGAATCCAATAATAACTTTATCTGTTCAAATACACCCAACTGTTCGTGTAAGTCACTATCAAATCTATTAATCTGAATAACGGGCGTTGTAATATCCACCTCCTTACTTGCTGCGTGTAAGTGTTTGTCTAGTTGTATATGTTTAAAAAAATGTACCGCCCTATTTTGATTGTGGTTAATCAAATCAAAAGAAGCATCTAAAATAGTCTGATTACTCCTGTAGTTTTCTTTTAGAGCGGTAATACCTGCCCTGCCCTCAAAGCGATCATACAATTCAACCAGGTTGTCCAATTTGGCCCCTTGAAATTCATATATAGCCTGGTCATCATCTCCCACTACAAATAAATTAGGCTCTTCCCAGAACTCAGTCAACAGCTGGAGTAGTTTGTCCTGTGCACCATTAGTATCTTGATATTCATCCACAAGGATATACAGAAATTTTTCTTGATACTCACTCAGTAAAGTCGCATGGGATTGAAAGGCTTCTGAGACCCAAAGTATCATATCATCGAACTCGTACCGTTTTTCCTTTTGCATGAGCTGAACATAGATTGGAAAGCACGAAGCCAAGGCCAACAATCGATATGATTTTACTTTTTCGTTGTCAATCAAATGCTGTTTGAGTTCACCCTTTTTAAACCCTTTAGTATTTCGGCTATATCGAAATTTAGGATCTGACTCCAGTCCACTTAAATGTTTAGCAACACCTTTTTCAATATCCGCATAGCTCCAGCTTTCTTGCTTCATCAATCGAAACAAGCGACTTAATGCTTTTTCATTGACATACCTGAAAAGTTGGTTTTTGCGTAAGAAATGATCCTTGTCCAAGCCGTCGATAAGGTCTCGAATGATTTTTATTCTTTCTAAATCTGTGATAGGCTGCCAATCATAAAAGCCAAAATAAACTGCATGTTGTTGAATAATGCTATTACAAAACGAATGAAAGGTGGTAATGGTAACTTTATGTGCTTCAGGCCCAATCCATTCCAATAAGCGACTTCTCATGGCATGAGCTCCTGCATCGGTGTAGGTTAAACAAAGGATATGCTCAGCACCTGTATCTGTTTGGTGTAATATTTGACCTACGCGAGCGGCCAGTACATGCGTTTTACCAGTTCCTGGTCCAGCAAGTAGAATCATAGGGCCATCCAATTGCTGAACGGCTTCTTTTTGCTTTGAATTTAATGCAGCTAATGCTTTTTTGAACTGGTTATTTCTATTCACTTGTAACTAGAAGAGAAGGGCGTAGTTCCGTTCTCAATTGATCTAAATCTCTAAATAAAATTCGTCTTCTGTTGAAAGATATAATTTTTTTAGACTTTAGCTCATTCATCAGAATAGTTACTTTCTGTCTAGAGGTAAAATTAAGCTCAGCAATGTCTTGATGAGTCAGATTTATCTTGACTTCTTTCTCAAAACCTACTGCACGACCCTCCTTTTCAGCCAAATTGATTAAGAACTCCAGGATACGACTTCTGCTATCCATAAAGATCAATTTCTCAAACCTTTTTTCCAGCTGCATTCGGCGCTTCACCATGATGTGATTTACAACCGTATTAATTTGGGGTTGTTCCAGTAAAATCTTTTTAAAATCTTCTTTATCGATTGATAAAACCACTGACGGTTCTAGCGCAGTAACCGACTCTGTATACAGGGTATTGTATAAGGCTAACTCCCCAAACAAGTCGCCTGGATTGAAAATCTCTTTTATAAATTTCCTGCCAGTTGGTGAGGAACACTCGGCCTTTAGGGCACCAGACTTAAGTATAAATATCTGATCAGCTGGATCCTGATCTTGGAAGACATAGATCCCTTTATTTACTGTATATTCTATAAAGAGATCCGATTGAAGCTTTTCGTTTTCAATATAATCCAAAAAATTCGGGGCAAAATTTTCATTCTTATATGCCATAAAACACTTTTTTTAGTCAAGGGCATTCTCCAATAAGTGCTTACTCATCCGGCATAAGAGAAAATCTTTTTTGCAAGTTGTTGATCGAGGGATTCAAATCACGCATCTGCAGGTACCTTTCTTTAACGGTAAGATTCTTCTTGATCACCGGTTTCTCGTCCTGGGGCTTTTGTTCTACGGTAATATCAAACTGCAGATCTTTAACCTTAAGTGCTTGACGAATAAAAATCATCAGCTCTTTTTCCTTCACAATATCAGCTTGTTGAAGTTTAGACGATACCTTAATATTCAAAAAATTATCATTTAAAGACAAGTCCACTGATACCAAACTCTGCTTAATTATATCCGATTCCACTTTACTAACGTACTCATCCCACTTTTCTTGAATGAGTTCAATGGTAAGATCACTAGCATTTACAAGTGTTTCTGTAGGTTCATCTTCTAGTTCATCCTCTAAGGATTCTAGAGAACTAATTTTACCAATTTTTAATTTTACTTCTTTTTTACGCTGTACATCAGCAGTTTGAGCAGCTGGTTTCGGTAACTCAGTTACTGGAGGTGCTGGTTCGACTATTTCCTGAACAGCTGATTGGGTAGATGCTACTTTAGGTTCTGCTGCTGTTATCTCAGGCTTTTTTTTTTGAACAGGACTATCATCTATTGCAGCAGGTCCAGCAATTGCGGATTCAATAGCAGCAGTAAGATTTGTAATTTTCATCAACATAACCTCCACCAATAGTCGCTTGTTTCTGGCTTGTCTGTATTCTACATCTGTAGAGGTAGTTAATTGAAGAGCCGAAAGCAAAAAAGATGAAGAGGCTGCTGAAGCTTGTTCTACATACCGATTTCTAATATTCTCACTACATTCCAACAAGGCTATACTCTCTTTGTCTTTACATACTAATAGATCCCGAAGGTGTTCTGCTAAACCAGTAACAAAAATATCCCCTTCAAAACCTTTATCTAATACTTCATTAAATAATAGTAGGACCTTTGGCATGTCCTCCACAAGCATAGCATCAACAAACTTGAAGAAATAGTCTTGATCTAGGACGTTCAAATTATTGATTACATCCGAATAGAGAATCTCATCACCACTTGAGCTTACAATTCGATCGAAAATAGAGAGTGCATCTCGAAGTGCTCCATCCGCTTTTTGAGCTATAATGTGCAATGCATCTTCTTCAGCCTTTATATTTTCAATTTCACAGATTCCTTGAAGGTGTTCCACCATGCGCTTAACCTGAATACGCTTGAAATCATAAATTTGACACCGAGATAAGATAGTCGGGATTATTTTATGTTTCTCCGTGGTAGCTAAAATAAAAATAGCGTGCTCTGGTGGCTCTTCTAGTGTTTTTAGGAAAGCATTGAAGGCTCCTTGAGATAACATATGAACCTCATCAATGATAAACACCTTGTAAGCCCCTTGCTGAGGTTTGAAACGTACTTGTTCATTTAAGGCCCGAATATTTTCTACGCCATTATTGGAAGCTGCATCTAACTCAACAATATTAAAAGAGGTGTTTTTACTAAAAGAGGTGCAACTTTCACAAGTTCCACAAGGCTCCTTTTCTTCTGTAAGGTTTTGACAATTCAACACCTTAGCTAATATCCTTGCACAAGTTGTTTTCCCCACTCCACGTGGACCACAGAACAAAAAAGCATGAGCTAGATGATCATTCTGCAAAGCGTTCTTTAATGTTTGAGAGACATGTTCTTGTCCTACAACATCAACGAATCTATTCGGTCTATATTTACGAGCTGAAACAACAAAATTTCCCATTTAAAAAGAGGGCTTTTATGATTTTCTTACTTTTGCAAGGAATAAACTAATAAGTTAGTGCTATTGCTGCAAAATACAAAAATTCAACACGGATGAAGAATTTTTTGTTTTGAGTAATAAAGGCTAAAATATTTAACGACCATTATCTATGAAAATAGCTGTCGCTCAACTCAATTATCATATCGGTCATTTTGAGAAAAACCTCAATCAAATCATTGAGGCTATAGACCAAGCAAAAGCATCGAATGCAGATCTCATTCTATTTGGAGAGTTGGCAACTTGTGGTTATCCCCCAAGAGATTTTTTAGAATTTAATGATTTCATCGAAAAGTCAAATGAATCACTTGACATTATTAGGCAACACGCCGATGATATAGCAGTAGTTGTAGGCGCTCCTACCATTAATCCGGTTCCAGAAGGAAAAGACTTATTCAATTCAGCCTATTTTTTTTACCAAAAGACCTTACAGCACGTTCAACACAAAGCATTGCTTCCAACCTATGATGTATTCGATGAATACAGATACTTTGAACCTGGAAGTGATTTCCAAACCGTTTCATTTAAAGGCAAGCAAATCGCATTAACGATATGCGAGGATATATGGAATATTGACAATACCAATCCATTGTATACCTTCTCTCCTCTAGACCAATATGAAGCTGGTTCCTTTGATTTAATTTTAAATCTATCTGCTTCTCCATTCGCTCAAGAGCATACCGAAGAAAGAAGGCAGATCGTGCAGGCCAATGCAGCTCGTTATAATACTCCAGTATTCTATGCTAATCACGTTGGTGCCCAAACAGAATTGATCTTTGATGGAGGATCTTTAGTGGCTAATTCGAGTGGAGTTATAGTAGATGAACAAACCTTCTTTGAGCCTAGTATGGCCTTTTATGAATGGAACGATATAGAGACACAAACGGCATCTAATGTGAACCCGATTGATGAAATGGAGTTGATTCGTCAAGCATTGGTTACAGGGATCCGAGATTATTTTGCAAAACTAGGTTTAAAACAAGCTATACTTGGGCTTTCAGGGGGTATAGACTCTGCACTTGTCACAGCACTGGCTACTCAAGCTTTAGGAAAAGAAAATGTGTTAGCTGTATTAATGCCATCAGAATATTCCTCTGATCACTCTATCAGTGACTCTTTAGAGTTGGTCAATAATCTGGGTATTAATCATCAAATCATACCTATTACACCCGTTTATCATGCCCTACTTGAACAGCTGAAACCTAGTTTTGGAAACCTACCCTTTAGCATTGCAGAGGAAAATCTTCAATCAAGAAGTCGTGGTGTTTTATTAATGGGTATATCCAATAAGCTAGGTCATATTCTATTGAATACCTCCAATAAAAGCGAATTAGCGGTAGGGTATGGAACCCTTTATGGAGACATGTGCGGAGGCTTATCAGTGATTGGAGATTTATATAAAACTGAAGTCTTTGACCTTTGTAGGCATTTAAATAAGTCAGGTCATGTTATCCCCGAAAACATCATAACAAAACCACCATCAGCAGAATTACGTCCAGACCAGAAGGATAGTGATAGTCTGCCAGATTATGAGATCCTGGACACTATTTTAAAAGAGTATATTGAAAACAGGAAAGGACCAGAAGAAATCATACAGCTTGGCTATGACGCCACTTTAGTACAGCGTATTCTTGGTTTAGTCAATAGAAATGAATTCAAGCGATACCAAACAGCACCAGTCTTGAGAGTGAGTTCGAAGGCCTTTGGTATGGGCCGACGACTTCCAATTGTCGCTAAATATTTGAATTGAAAAAGGAGCTCCAAGGAGCTCCTGTCCAAACACAATAAAATCTGAATTAGCTATTCTAACTAGACCAGCTTGATACTTAATCTATACATCAATGTATACTGATATACATTTTTTTACTATTTAAATCGATGAACTGATCAAAATTTCTGACCGATCATTA
The DNA here is from genome assembly GCA_913056515.1 of uncultured Lewinella sp. Taxonomy (GTDB): domain Bacteria; phylum Bacteroidota; class Bacteroidia; order Chitinophagales; family Saprospiraceae; genus AM-2324. The sequence goes on along the minus strand of CAJXMP010000020.1, from coordinate 17,337 downwards.
TTCATTAACACTAATCAATTTCAGACTATTCATTTGATCGCCAGTCCGAAGGACTATCAGGTAGTTTCCTGCTTTTAGTCTACTCACATCAATTTGATGTGAACCTGCCTTAAGCACCCCTAAATCCAGCATGACTTGGCCTGTTAAATCAAAAATCTGTGCTTGATCAACATCAAATGCTACATCGATATTTAAAACATCGACCATTGGATTAGGGAATAGCTTTACACCATCAATAGAAGTACTCGTTTCGGTTGCAGTACTGCCAGTCTCCTCATTGGGTTCAAAACATGACACCTCTATCATATCATCGACAACCTTAACCATAAGGTCATTGAGTGGAAGCACTTCTGTCTTATCATTGGAGGCATCTAAATGCTTACCGCCTACACCCGAATCATCGGTTAAATACAGGTAAGTACCATTAGTCTGGATGGCTAATGCTTTCATAAGGTATTCCGTACTTTTATCAATACCTGAACCTGTAATAGGAATCAGTCGAATACCTAATTCCGCTGCCTTAAGTACACTTCTATTTACTCGAGCAACAGAGGCTGAGTCTTCATGTGGAGGAGCATCTAAAATAATGAAGGCTATTTTTGCAATGGCGTTTTTAGACCAATTAATAGAAGTCGTTAACTCTTCTAAAGCCACATCGATTGCTTCCGGAAAATCTCCACCACCAGCTGCTCTTTGATCTTGAACAAAAGTATTAAGCGCAGTCAAATCAGTACTTAATGCTTTTCTTCTACTCAAGTATTGATCTTGTTGATCTCTGTAGAAAATCGCTCCACTTCTGATCGTTTTTTGATCATCCAATTTCCCTACCCGATCAATAACATCTTCTACTTCTTTCTTTAGGTAATTAATTTCATCTCCCATTGAACCTGTTGCATCTACAACGAACATGATATCTACAACTGCATGAGTAGAGCATGCCGTATTTACTTGGATTTCCAAGTTCTCTTTAGCTTTAAGATTGGGGAATTCAAAAGGTATTCCATTATAAGTTATCCTACAATCAAACCGATTGGAATTAGTGGCGTTTAGGAATAACTCTGCAACACCTTTATTATCTGTTCTTCCAGCACTTAATCGAGTCCCATCCTCTCCTATTAATTCAATAAAGGCATGCACCAAAGGCAGTCCGTTTTCATCTGACAATAGGATGGTTTGCCTATTGATAGGCTTAAAAGACCAGATATCAGCAAACTCTGCAAATTCTTCCTCTACTTGATCAGACCATAGATCCCAGTTGGATAAATCATTCCATTCCGATGCTGTTAAAGTACCTGCCTGAATGTCTTTATTACCAGTTGGGTCATCGGTTGGAACAATCGATTCCTCGGGTATTCCCTCCGGTTCAGTGTCCATGTATCCAACTGCATCTATATCATAAGTGCTAGGTACAGACTTATCTTTTCGTCCACGCCTCTTCACTTTACTTGCCAAAGCAGGAGCCCCCGTCAGTGTTTCAATAGCCATGGATTCTTCCAGAGGAGCAGCAACAGGATCATACGAATAAGGTTCTTCTTTTACCTTTTCCCATTTTCCATCTTCCATCACATATGAAGCATCACCAGCTCCTAAGTCAAAGGTTTCTAATTTAAAAATACTAGGAGGTATAAGGAGTTCATTGAAAGATTGGATACCAGAAAGATCCTGGTGCCCTATTTTAAGGTCATAAGTTCCTGACGATAATCCATTAATGATTACTAATCCTGTAGAATCCGTCAAGTGAAAGCTTTCCATACCAAATTCATCTACTAGATAAACCTTTGCATGGGGGAGTGGTTTTCCTTCCTGTAATACTAAAGCACATAAGGAAGATTGAGCCCAAAACACTTGATGGGTCAACAATAGAATTAATGTGAATAGGAGTTTAGATAAACGCATAATTTTGGGTTTTATACGATACATTATTTAATGATTCGCAACTATCTAACGCTATAATGATGCAAAAATTGACTGTTGTGGTTATTATTTTGAAAATGAATTGGTTTAAAGAAAAGTTAATTAACTTTGTGACTTCCAATTTGAACATTTTGCAACCATTAAATAGCAACTCAGCTGTATGAAAAAGATAAAATCAGCCTTAGTTTCCGTTTTCCATAAAGAAGGGCTTGAACCAATCATTGAAAAAATGATTGAATTAGACATCAAGATTTATTCTACTGGAGGTACTCAGAAGTTTATTGAGGGTCTTGGTGGACAAGTAAATCCGGTGGAGGAACTAACGGGCTATCCTTCGATCTTAGGCGGGAGAGTGAAGACTTTACATCCAAAAGTTTTTGGCGGTATTTTAGCAAGAAGGGAAGCAGATCATTTGGGTCAATTAGACCAATATGACATTCCAACAATAGATTTGGTAGTGGTGGATCTATATCCTTTTGAGGCTACGGTTGCAAGTACAACGGATGAAGAAGCTATCATTGAAAAAATTGATATTGGTGGTATTGCCTTGATTCGTGGGGCTGCAAAAAACTTTAACGATGTAGCTATAGTTCCTGCACAATCCTCTTATGGAATGCTACAAGACATTCTAGACAATCAAGGAGGAGCTACTACCATAGAACAAAGAACCCAATTAGCTGCTGAGGCATTTGCGGTGAGTTCACACTATGACAGTGCCATCTTTAACTACTTCAATAAAACTCAACAGTTAGATCATTTCAGAAGAAGCCATACGTCTGGAAAGGTGCTTAGATACGGAGAAAATCCACACCAATCTGCGTCTTATTATGGAGATTTGAACGAGATGCTGGAGCAGTTAAGTGGCAAAGAACTTTCCTTCAATAACCTAGTAGATATAGATGCTGCTGTTGGATTAATGAAAGAATTTAAGGATGAAAAACCTGCCTTTGCGATACTCAAGCATACTAATCCTTGTGGGGTGGCTATACGTTCTACGGTTTTAGAAAGTTGGCATGCTGCATTAGCAGGTGACCCAGTTTCAGCATTTGGGGGAATATTGATTTCCAATCATACCATAGACTTAGCAACTGCAGAAGAAATTGATAAATTATTCTACGAAGTATTAATTGCCCCAGGATTTGATAGTGATGCGCAGGCATTATTGACTAAAAAGTCGAAGCGCGTTTTATTAAAAATCAAACATTGGAACATTCAAGCGAAGTCATTTAAGAGTTTATTGAATGGTACCATTGTTCAAGATACCGATCTATCCATAGAAACGGAGCACCAAATGACTGTTGCTACCAAAGCTATCCCTAGTGGTGCTCAAATGGATGACCTGCTATTTGCCAGTAAGTGTGCTAAGCACCTTAAGAGTAACACCATTGTCTTAGCTAGGGGAAATCAACTACTGGGTATGGGTTGTGGTCAAACCAGTCGAGTTGATGCCTTAAAGCAAGCCATCACAAAAGCTAAGCACTTTGGATTTGAGCTAGAGGGTTCTGTAATGGCGTCTGATGCCTTTTTCCCTTTCCCAGATTGTGTAGAAATAGCGGATCAAGCGGGTATAAAAGCGGTCATTCAGCCAGGAGGATCCATCAAAGATCAGCTGAGTATTGATTATTGTGATGCGAACGGTCTTGCCATGGTCATGACTGGAGTTCGTCATTTCAAACATTAATTCCTAAGTGGTGAGCAACCTTTGTTTAGACATAGGCAATACCCGTTGGAAAGCTGGTGTGTTTAATGGGGAATCATTAGAAACCTTACAGGTATTTGATTCGCAACATGCTGTAGAAAAAATAAAAGCACTCTTATACAACCATTCTATAGAGCATACTATCTTTTCAACAGTTAATCAGATAAGTGAAGAGGTATTACAATATCTCCAATCGCATACTCAGGTTTTAGAATTAAATCATAAAACTCAGCTTCCGATTCAATCCAAATATGAGACACCTCAAACCTTGGGTCCGGATCGAATAGCTGCAGTCATGGGCATTTTTGGAGTCTTTGAGCAGGCGCTTGTGATCGATGTAGGAACTTGTATCACCTATGATGTTTTAACGAATGGTAATATCTATCAAGGAGGAAATATTTCTCCAGGTTTAAGCATGCGTTTTAAGGCACTGAACCATTACACTGGAAAATTACCTCTAATTGATCCTACTACAGATGAACTTGTACGTATTGGAAGCTCAACTGAACAAGCTATTCAGGTGGGTGTTATCCAAGGAATACTGCATGAAATAGAAGGATTCATTGAGCAATATTCTAGCAGATACGGGGAGATGTCCGTAATTATGACCGGAGGAGATTCAAATTATTTGGTAGAGCGCCTTAAAAAAATGATATTTGTACGCCCAAATTTGGTATTAGAAGGGCTTAGTAAAATTTTAGTACATCATGTCCAAAATAAATAAGTCGGCTTTAAGCCTGTTCTCTTTACTTTTTTTAGCACAGATTATTCTTGCTCAACCTAAAGATAATTCTCCTTATTCGAGAATGGGAATAGGTGATTTAAGTTCTTTGCCATACACAGCCAATTTGGGATCTGGAGGATTCACAGCAGGGTTTAACGATCCCTTCCAAATCAATTCAATGAACCCAGCAGCTTTAGGCTATCTCCGAGCTACTTCATATGAATTTGGGTTTAACATGGCTTATAAAAACTTGCAACAAGATGAGCGTAGCCAAAATGTTTGGTCAGGGAATTTAAAAACACTTGCCCTAGCATTTCCAGTGTTCAATCCCGTGAATACTTCCATGGATAGGGTTGAACGAAAGTTAGAATGGGGGATGCACTTTGGTTTGTCACCTTACTCTACAGTGGGATATGATATTAGGACTATTGATGATTTAGATCAGGTGGGTTCTGTATTCAATTCTTTCCAGGGAACTGGAGGAACTTACCGTTTGAATTGGAGTAATGGTTTCAAGATTGACAATATAGCATTTGGTATAAGCGTTAATAGATTCATCGGAAACATCAATAGTAATAGAACTATATCTATACCGAGTCAATCTATTTCATATGTAAACACTTATTTGGACGATTACAGCGTTCGTTCATGGCAATACGCAGCAGGTTTACAATACACCTTAAACTTTGGTGATAAAGAAACCGATGCGGGAAAAGAAGTTGTGGGTAATTCGCTAGTGATTGGCGCATATGGAAATCTTGGAAGCGATATGAGGTTTAGAGCCTCACAATTATACACGTCTACTAATGATGTCTATGCTCCTTTTGGTATTGATACCTTGGTAAATACCACAAATATTGATTTGGAGTCGACACTTCCTGCATCTTTTACAGCAGGTTTTGTGTATAAGAATGGTACAAAATTTAAATTTGGATTCGATTTCACTCAAACTTTTTGGTCTGAATTTGTTAATCCTTTAAGATCTGAGTTTTTAAGCGACGCAACTCGCATAAATACAGGAATCGAATTTGTACCAGACGCCAACTCATATAACTCATATTCAAAGCGCATAAGATACCGTGCAGGCTTTATTTATGAGAATGATTACAGAGTAATAGGCACCAATCTTAAAAATATTGGCATCACTTTAGGTGTAGGCCTTCCAATAAGACTTCCAAGGCAGCAGGTTTCAGCTGTTAACTTAAGTTTAGAGTTAGGAAGTTTTGGTGTTGAGGATTATATCACAGAGAATTATGCCAAATTAAATGTTGGTTTCACATTGAATGATAACCTTTGGTTCTTTAAACGAAAATTCTTTTAAAAATGCAAAAGCATCAATTTGTATCTGCGTTGTTTTTGGGCGCATTATTCATATTAGCTAACCCGACTAAAATCAATGCTCAGTGCAACACATGGAATGATCACGAGGAAAAAGATGATATTATAGGATCCTATTCTGTACTTCAGGATTTTATGGATGCTGAAACGTATGATACTGCATTAGAATACTGGCAGAATGTATACACCAAGGCTCCTGCAGGTTCAGGAGAAAATGCATCTGTTTTCCAATATGGACGCCAAATCTATATCGCGTTTTTACAAAACGAGACTGATGCAACGAAGCGTCAGGAGTATGTAGATATGATTACTAAACTCCACATGGAAGAAATGGAATGCTTCCCAGACAATAAGGGAGTTGCATTAGCCAATCTTGCGTTTGATATGTTCTACTACTTACAGGTTCCATATTCAAAGTTGATAGAAACTGTGGAGCAATCGATAGATGTATTGGGTACGAAAGCAGAGTACTCTATTTTCATACCTTACGGATATGCAGCAGTATATCAATATCAAAATAAATTCATCGATGCTGAAAAGGCGCGTAATATCTATCTGCAATTAGAGGAAATCATTGATGCTAGAACAGCAGATAAAGATCCTTATTTAGATTATTACAACGATGCATGGGCGAATGTGAAAGCTCAATTTGCAAGCATAGAAACAGAAATATTTGACTGTAATTATTATCAAAACAAATTCCGTCCTGACTTTGAAGCCGGTGAAGAAGATGTTGAAGTACTAAAGTACATGGTGGTTATGATGACTAAGCAAGGTTGTGCAGATGATGATGCTTTTGTCGTTCAAGTAAGAACAAAGTACGAGGAGTTAGCAGCAGCCATTAACGCTGAAAAACTACAAGAATTTTATGCTGAAAATCCAGCTGCACATGCAGCGGACTTGTATAAAGAAGGCAATTATGATGAGGCTATCGCTAAATATGAAGAAGCTATTGCGAAGGAAGAGGCAGGAGAGAAAAATAGTGATAATTTAGCTCAGTATTACTTCGCTATGGCATCTATTAAAGGAAGAAAATTAAAGCAATATTCAAGTGCCCGTTCTTTAGCACTGAAAGCTGCAGGATTTAAATCAGGGTGGGGTCAGCCCTATATGTTGATCGGTGATTTATACGCTAGTTCATCTAGAAATTGTGGATCATCTGATTGGGACCATTCTGTAGCTGTACTTGCTGCGATTGATAAATACCAATATGCAAAATCAATCGATAGTGAAATTGCTGGAGAGGCGAATAAAAAAATTGCGAACTACAGAGACTTTATGCCTGATGGAGAGACTGGTTTCATGATGGGAGTTAAAGAGGGTCAAAAGGTTAAGGTCAACTGTTGGATCGGAGAAAAAGTGAAAGTGAGATTCAATTAATATCATTTAACTTTCAAAAAGCAGCCACTTTCATTAGATTTGAAAGTGGCTGTTTTTATTTAAAACCTATTCATCCATGAAATATTCACTACTCGTTTTACCCATTTGTTTTGTTTTGGCTTGCACACCCAAGGCTAGTCAAGTTGTAGATACTGCCGATGCTACTGATACAGCACCAACCAAGGCGGAATTAGGTCTCAGCCCTTGTGATAATTTTGATGATGCTTTTGATCCTGATGAGACTTCTGCCAATTACATCATCTATAAAGATTTCATTGATTATGAAAACTACGATGAGGCCTTTAAACTTTGGCTAGATGTATATAAAGAAGCACCGGCAGCCGATGGAAAACGAGATGATATTTTTACCGATGGCGTATTTTTCTACGAACGCCTAGCCATGGGTGCTCCAGACTCTATTACCAAAGCACAATATGTAAATAGAATCTTTGAATTATATGAAGAAGCAGCAGTCTGTTACCCAGAGCGATCAAGTAACCTAAAAGCTAAAAAAGCATTTGATCTTTTCTTCAAGTTTCCTGATATGGCTTCAAAACTGGACATTTTTTCTTTATTCAAAGAAGCGCTTGACGAGGATCGATCTACCAAACAGTACTTTGTACTTAATCCAATGACTTCTTTATTGGTAGATTTATATCTATCAGAATCCATTAGTAAAGAGGAAGCCCTAGAATATGCGCAACTGATGCAACAAATCTTGGCTGAAGGCTTGGCCACCTGTTCGGGTAAGGCCTGTGATAACTGGAAAATAATAGAAGGATATGTCCCGCAGCGACTTGAAGCCTTTGAAACCATCAAAGGATTTTATGATTGTTCCTACTATTTAGAAAAATATTATCAGGACTTTTTGGACGATAGCACCAATTGTGAAGTCATTCAAACCTTATATATTCGATTAAATTGGGCCGATTGTTCCCCGGAAGATCCTAGATTCCAAAAACTAATTGCAGCGGCAAATGATTTATGCGTGGAGGATAAAGAACTTAAAGTGGCTTATAATTTATTACGAGCAGGTTCTTTCAAAAGTGCCATCGACGCTTTTATTGAAGCGGAGGCAGCCACTGATGAAATAGAAGAAAAAGCTGCTATTAATTTTATCATAAGTAAGATCTATTACGCTCACTTGAAAAATTTTCCAAAAGCCAGACAGTTTGCTCGAATAGCTGCTCAGCAAAAACCAAATTGGGGAGAGCCCTATTTACTCATTGGCCGACTATACGCTTCGAGTGGGCCCTTATGTGGACCGGGAACGGGATGGGATAGCCAAATAGTCGTTTGGCCAGCAATAGATAAGTGGAACTATGCCAAGCGCATTGATCCATCTGTAGCAGCGGAAGCCAATAAGATGATAAGGCAGTATTCAAAGTTTATGCCAAACAAAGAGGATCTATTTTTTAGGCAGCTTAGCGTAGGACAAGCTTTTCGAGTAGGCTGTTGGATTCAGGAGAATACCAGCATACGTACCTCTGATTAAGAAAAAAGGAGTTGATGACTACATCAACTCCTTTTTTTATTTTGGATTCGAAATTTTCAAGTAATTCTCCAAGGCCATAGTCATGGATGGTGATTCTGGAGAAGGTGCCTTAATATCAATGATTAGTCCTCTATCTAGTACTTCTTTGCTTGTTGAATTGCCAAAGACAGCAATACGGGTAGCATCCTGTGTGAATTCAGGGAAGTTTTCATAAAGGGATTTGATCCCTAATGGACTAAAGAAGATTAACACATCATATTTAACGTCACTCAGATCAGAAAGGTCACTACTAACGGTTCTATACATCATAGCGTCTTGCCAATCAAAACCTTTTTCAGTTAAGAAGTTAGACACGTTTTTTGATCCAAGATTAGAACATGGCAACAAGAATTTTTCCTTGTCCTTGTGCTTCATAAATGCAGCTTCTAGATCGTATACAGTACGTTTACCCACGAATACTTTACGCTTACGATAGGTAATAAACTTTTGGAGATAATTGGCAATGGCCTCTGTTAAACAGAAGTATTTCATATCCCCAGAAACTTTTATCCGTAAATCTTCACAAATTCTAAAGAAATGATCAATTGATAATTTAGAAGTGAAAATTATTGCGGTGTATTCGTCTGGTTTAATCTTTGTTTTCCTAAAATCCTTAGAGTCTACTGGCTCTACATGGATAAATTGTCTCCAGTCAATAGTCAGACCGTAAGACTCCTCTAATTTGTAATAAGGTGAACGTTCTGGTTTTGGCTGGGATACAAGAATGGTTTTAATCTTCTTATATCTGTTTGAGTTTTCATTAGCAATTTCTGCAGACATGCAAAAACTAGTTTTAGTTAACTTAAAATGCCTTTTATTGTGATTCTATTAAGGTGATAAAACCTTTGTTAAGATCACAATGGGCGCTATTTCTGTGCTGCAAATATACAACAAAAAGTGCAACTTATTAAATGCTAAAAACTTTGAAGCTAAAAACACTCCGCGTATTGCCCTGTAGGTCAACAAGATAAGTAGAATAAACAAAAATACTGATTGCAAGGCACCCATATAATTTTCCGGCCCATAAAGCAAGAGTAAATTCATAGGTAATAGGAATAAACCAAATACGGAAGCAAATACAATAATGGTGAACACATATAAATTCACCTCTTTTTGAATAGGCAAGAGAGCACTTGTAAAATGAAGTAGAATAATTTTGCCCAAGTGAATGAAAAGGATGGCTGAAAATAATAAGCCAAACTGAGCATATAGATTATATCCAGGAATTCGAGCCTCCTCAAAACTAAAAAAGACAAAAATACTTAAGTTGAGCAAGTAGTTAATAAACAATAAAGAATAAGGTAACTCGACTCTATTTCTCATTGCCCTTCTAAATTGTCTTAGGAGGTTGTCACTTACAAAGGCACGAAAGGTTTTTTGTATGAATGATCGAAAGAAAATAGATACAAAAACTAGGTAAGCCATAGCGAAAATGATCAGCAAGAATTTTATCCTTGAGTCAGATTCTTGTTCATAAAGTGCCGCTTCCCGCTGCTTTTCCTCTATCGCTTGTTGCCTAACTTCAGGTGCAAGTACCGTAACACGGACTATATCAAAAGGGTTATCTGTTGTGAATAAAACAGGTTCATTTACTACATCCGTAGCCACAATAGAATCCATACGAAAGACTAGCTCAAAGGGGTTTGTTTCTCCTTGTGCATGAAGCCCAAATGCTGTCCCGTATATTAAACAAAGTACTAGGTATAGCTTTTTCATTAATACTTTTTCTATTGCATGGTTAAAGTTAAACTATTTTATTCATGTTAGATAATTGCGCATATATCAATTTCAAGCTTTGATAGGCTTACATCTTATGTTAGTTGTTTGTACCTTGCAACATCAGCAGGATGAGCAGAAAAAATGAATAATAGAGTAATATTAAGGATAGTAGGTTTTGGGGTGTTGAGTATTCTTGCCATTATGGGTTTGCAAGCCTTTTGGTTGATCAAAAGTTACCGAACCAACTATCAAGAATTCACAGAGAAGACCTTGTATGCCTTGAATAATGTGGCTCGAGAGTTTGAAAAATTAGGGACTCCGGTCCCAGATTACGACATTGTGAAGCAGCCTGCCTCCAATTATTTTGTTGTAAATGTTAATGATGAAATCAATGCCAATAATTTAAGGCACTTCCTACTGCGTGAGTTCAATAAGGTAGGTTTAAATGAAGACTTTGAATATGGAATCTATGACTGTGCAACGAATCAAATGATCCATCATGATTTACTGTCCTTCAGCCCAAATAATGAACTTACAGACCCAGAAGATAATCCACTCTTGATCTACGACGAATATACGTATTACTTTGGCATTCGATTTCCAAATAGATCATTTGAAATATTAAGTACAATGACGGCGTCCATTGTACTCAGTGGGATATTACTTGTTACGATTTTATTCTTTCTATTTTCACTCAGAATCATTCTTCGGCAAAAGCGTTTATCCGAACTTCAGAAAGATTTCATCAACAATATGACCCACGAATTCAAGACTCCCATTTCTACATCTGAAATTGCTGCGCAAGTATTCCTTGATGATCAAAGTGTCCAAAAGAATCCACGATTAAATCAATATGCGCACATACTGAAGAGTCAAATCAATCGGTTAAATGATCAAGTAGAACGCGTGCTACAAATAGCACAGGTAGGGCAACAAGGCATGAAGCTCAATATCAAAGAGGTCGATTTTGCTCAGATGCTGGAGGAAATTGCCGCCGACAATAGACAAGAAATTCAAAAGCTAGGCGGTCAATTAGATCTTGTACTTCCTAATTCAGCAGTATTAATTAAAGCAGATGCCATCCACCTTAAAAATGCGATTTATAGCCTATTAGATAATGCCAAAAAGTATAGCCAAGCCGAACCTAAAATAGAATTAGGCATCCTTCAAAAAGGAGATCGCAATACATTCTATATTGAAGACAATGGCGTGGGTATACCAAGCGAATATCAGGATCAGGTCTTTGATAAATTTTTTAGAGTTCCAACAGGGGATTTACATAATGTTAAAGGTTTTGGTCTAGGCTTATTTTATGTGAAAAATATATGTGCCTTGCACGGATGGAATATTAAACTAAGTTCTAATCCTCCAAACGGAACTCGAATAAGCATCAAGCTTAAATAAATAGTATGACAAACGATAAACCAAAGATTCTTTTTGTAGAAGACGACGAAACCCTTGGTTTCGTTACTAAGGAAAACTTAGAAATGAAGGGTTTAGACATCGTTCATTGTAAGGACGGAGCGGAAGCTATTGCCGCTTTCAAAAAGGAGTCTTTTGACTTATGCATATTTGATGTTATGCTTCCAAAGATCCATGGATTTGATCTCGCTGAACAAGTGCGCACATTAAATCAAGAGATTCCTATTCTATTTCTAAGTGCTAAATCATTGAAAGAAGACCGGATCAAAGGCTTAAAGTTAGGTGCCGACGATTACATTACTAAACCCTTTAGTATAGAAGAATTGAGTCTGAAAATTGAGGTTTTCTTAAAGCGTAAGCACGTTAATAATACAGGCAAATATGATATCGTTCAAATTGGTCAAATGAAATTTGATCATAGAAATTTAAGCCTTACGCTTGCTGATCAGACGAAACAACAACTCACTCAAAAAGAAGCTGATCTACTTCGTCTATTTATCGAGAATAAAAACATTGTCCTGAAAAGAAATGAAATTTTGGAGAAGCTCTGGGGAGAAGATGATTACTTTATGGGTAGGAGTTTAGATGTTTTTATTTCCCGCTTACGCAAGATGCTGAGACAAGACGAATCCCTGAAAATTGAAAATATCCATGGAGTTGGATTCAAGTTGAGTATATCTTAGGGACTCTATTAGTACAAGTTCTAATTTTCATTTATCTTTGTCAGCGCAAAATACTATCATCAAAGAATTGTAATAATAAGCTCTTTTTATTTGTTACAATCCGTGTGGCATTAATATGACAAAATATCACATGTGGTTCAGTACTTTTGCTTTCGGTATAATTAAAACGAACAGTTTAAATCAATAACTGGATGTTATCTGGATTTAAAGCATTTACTATAACACATAACGAGGTCAAAGCTGGAAGTTTATCCAATTTTGTATTGGATCAAGCCGAGCAAGCACAGTCCTTGGGTACCCTTAAAGAGCAGTTCCACATCAAGGAGCTCCTGTACCTTAATACTTGTAATAGAGTGCTCTTTTTCGTTTATACTGACCCACACCAAAATTTAGACAAAGCCGCTTTCCTAAAAGCATTTAATCCTGCTCTTACTGATGATCTAATTGATCAAGTTAGACTATATGCTAACCATGAAGCACTTACCCACTTGTACAGAGTAGCTGCATCATTGGAATCTATGGTCATTGGTGAGCGTGAAATATTTAGACAATTAAGGGAGGCATATACGCACTGTAAGTCTATGGGGCTATGCGGAGACAATATTCGATTAGCCATGCGTTTTTGTGTGGAATCTTCTAAAGCTATTTATGCCAATACACGAATAGGAGAACGCAAGGTGTCCGTTGTTTCATTGGCTATGGAACAATTTTCAAAGAGATCATTGGATAAAAGCTTACCGGTAGTGCTTATTGGAGCTGGACAAACGATTGACTTAGTTTGTAAGTTCTTGCCTAAATTAGGTTTCCAAAATATTCGAATTTTTAATAGGACTATTGAGAAAGCAGCACTATTAGCAGAACAATTCCAAGAGGGGAAAGCTTATACGCTAAATCAACTCGATCAGTTTAATGAGCCATTCCAAGCTATGATTGTATGTACTGCATCTACAGAAGCTATTATTACAAAAGAACTGATTAGCCGTCCTACCCTCCAATCAACTAGCAAACTCATCGTTGATCTGTCTATACCTTTTAACGTTGAAAAGTCTGTGCAAGATTTGGATCAAGTAGAATTGATCACGGTAGAGGAGCTTCAAGAAATTGCCAAGGAGAATATCTCTTTCAGACAAAATGAGATGGAACATGCCATGGCTATCATTTCAGAGCGTTTAGAAGAGTTTAAAACAATCTACCAACAAAGACGTATTGAGCGGGCAATGGAAGATGTTCCGAAGGCCATCAAGAAAATAAAAGATCGAGCGGTGAATGAGGTTTTCCAAAAGGAATTGGCAGAGCTAGATGCTGATACGCAAGCACTGTTTATTAAAGCACTAGATTATATGGAGAAGAAATGTATTGGAATTCCGATGAAAGCAGCTAAAAACATAGTCAAATAAAAAAAGGAAGGTGAAATCACCTTCCTTTTTTTATTTATCTATTCAACTGTGGCCGCTGAGCTCTATTTGCAATCTCCCAGGTCAAGTAAAATACATGTTGACCAATCTTCTCCATCTTATCGAAATTAATCTTCTCTACTGTATCTGTTACCATGTGATAATCATCATGTGTTCCATTAAAGAAGAAAACAACTGGAATATTATTCCTTGCGAAATTGTAATGATCAGATCTGTAATAATACCTATTTGGATCATTCTCATCATTATAGGTATAGTCTAAAGCCAAGTTGTGATAGCCCTGGTTTACACTTTCATTGATGTCATGCAAATCTTGGGATAATTTGTCAGCACCAATAACATAAATATAGTTCGGGTTTTCAGTATACTTTTTATCTACTCGACCAACCATATCTACATTGATATCTACAATCGTTTGATCAAACGGAATGATTGGATCATTGACATAATATGCTGATCCTAATAATCCTTTTTCTTCCCCTGACACCCAAATAAATACTACAGAGCGTTTAGGGCCATTACCTTCGCGCTTAGCTTTAGCCATGGATTCAGCAACTTCCAAAATTGTTGTTGTTCCTGAACCGTTATCATCAGCGCCATTATAAATAGACTCACCTCTTTTACCTAAGTGATCATAGTGAGCCGTAACAAAAACATACTCCTCTTTCAATACAGGATCTGATCCTGTGATCATTCCAGATACATTAGAGCCAATCAGTGTTCTAGTTTCTTTTTCAAAATCAAAGCTGATATTCGTTTTTACTGATACAGACTTAGGTTTACCAGATTTTTCGATACCCTTACGAGCTTTGATTACTTTTTTACCTTTTTTACCTAATATATCCTGCGCCATAGTGGAGGAGATAAACATATTGGGAGCATAATTTGTCCCTGGATTCTCGCCCTTACCAATACGCATTCTACCATTTAACATTCTATTTCTATTGGTTGAAATTCGATTTTTGATGTCTTTATCAATAATCAAAATTCCTGCTGCTCCATTTGCTTTTGCCGCTTTGAACTTCTTTCGAAAATCACTTGACCAATCGGAAGGTTCAACAGTTCCAGTGATATAGCTTACCCCAGCTGCATTGGTTGGTTCTCCATCATAAACCATGATAAGTTTCCCTGAAACATTGGCACCTGCATAATCATTATAAGCATCATCTTGAATACCGTAACCTAAGAACACAACTTCATCGAAATTGATATCCCAATCGGTATTGGTTGCAGGAAAGGCACAGAAGTCCCAAAGATGTTTGAACGTTTTTGCACTGGTTGAAGACGCTACAGTTGTCCAGCGTTCTTTTGTGAAGGCTATTTCTTGCTCTAGCGAGGTCTGTCCTGGTAATGGTTCTAGACCAAAAGAGGTGATTTGTTCAACCAAATATGCAGCAGCTTTTCGCTGTCCTTCGGTTCCAGTCTCCCTTCCTTCATATTCATCACTAGCGAGGATAGACAGGTGTTTAACCATATCTGCTTTGGTTACTTCTTGAGCGTATTTAAGTGCTGTTTCAGCATTTGATTCTAATGGCATTTGAGCCATCGAAGCAGAAGCAAATCCGCCTACTAATAAGCACAACAGGTTACGTTTATTAAAAATCATGTATAGTAATGGTTTAAAAGTTATGAACAGGCTATTTTTCCGACACGTCTAGCATGTCTTCCACCTTCAAATTCAGTTTCTAAAAACACTTGGATCATGTCAAGGATTTCTGCTTGCGATACAAATCTGGCAGGTAATGCTATAACATTCGCATCATTGTGTAAGCGAGCTAGCGATGCCAACTCTGTATTCCAACACAAGGCGGCACGAATATCCTGATACTTATTAGCAGTCATAGCAACCCCATTACCTGAACCACATACGAGAATTCCTGCATGAGCCTCTTTATGGACAATTGCCTGAGCAAAGGGATGCACATGATCCGGATAATCTACCGAATCCTTTCCATCGGTGCCAAAATCTAGCACTTCAAATCCTTTACTTTGAAGCATTTCTATTATCGCATTCCTTACTTCAAAGGCTGCATGATCACAAGCAAAAGCAATTCTTTTCATATTCATTTATTTAAAAGCAAAATGGCATTTCCCTATAAATATAATTAATCGGGAAATGCCATTCATAAAATTCATGTATTGTAAAAATTAATCGCGCAGTTGGTCGTCAATTCCTAGCATACGCTTTAATTCAGCAGTATATTCTGGGTCTTGACCTGTACGTTCTACAATATTGATTAAATCATTCAGTGTCTTTTGAGCAATAGCTACATCTCTAGCAAAGCCGTAATCTTCCACACGCTCTAAACCTGGAGGTAAAGGTTGACCCGAACGGATGATATTATCTACCTGTGCATTAATCTGAGCGGCATCCGTAATGCCATTCGAATTGAAGAACTCTAATTTGTCATAGGTTTCATTAGCTATAGCCTCTATAAAAGGTTTAGCTAACTCATATTCCCCTGCACGCAACATCTGCTCGGCAATAGAAGCTTGGTAATAATTATATTCGAAATTCATTTGAGGGAATACCTCAAAATATTTCAATGCCATTTGAACAGCCTTATCATTTTTACCTTCGTTAACCAAATTAGTAATGGCACGAAGCATGATAAAGTGTAATGATTGGACACTTGGTCCATAAGATGTATTCACATAAGTGTCTGCTTTGTCAAAATTACCCCATCGGAATTTGTTCATGACATTATCATACACTCGATCGGTATAAACCTTTCCTGCTCCATACATTTCTCCGTACATAGCTGTTTCCTCTCTACCATTCATCACTGGAACAATGCGCAGACCTAATCCCTCCAGACGCGTAAATCGATTCAGTCCAAACATTTTTTCTGGACGACAAGTAACCGCGAAATAAATAGGTCTATCATTAATATTAGAGGCAATCAAATCTAAAATGGCTAATTCATCCTTAATCAAGAATTGCTTATCCTCAGGAATACTAATAGGAATTCTGTTAGTCACCATCGTATCACCAGGCAAAATCAATCCATTAGCTTGCGCTTGATTCAAATCTACATCGATGAACATTTTCTTAGTATTAAAGAAAGTAGCATAAGATGCTTGTGGATTGTTCTTGAACAGATCCTCACCAAACTGCGTTCGCAACATATCGTTCAATGAACGAGGTGTATCTTGGTTATTTGGATTATAGTATGGTGTAGCATTTCTGTTTTGACCTCTATATTTCTCTTGAGGAATAGTGAACTTGATTGGTTCGGAGTCATTAACTTTTCTGCGAAGCTGGTCAATATACCAATCCACAGCAATCAAACTTAAGTTAACTACTCGCACATCTGTTCGAATACCTTCCACTTCTTGAGCATACCACAATGGATAGGTATCGTTATCCCCGTAGGTGAAAATTATGGCATTAGGCTCACAGGACTCTAAGAAGTTCACGGCATAATCTCTAGAACCATATTGCTCCATTCTAGAATGGTCGTCAAAGTTTTGGAAGCCCATAACAAGGGGTGCAATCAATACTAAAC
>CAJXMP010000019.1 GCA_913056515.1 uncultured Lewinella sp. | reverse complement strand
ATTAGCGTTGTTGTCACCAATAAGATACAATTTCAACAACCAACTGGTAACAGGATATTACGAATCTAATTTGGCAAATGACGATTTGACTTGGGAGACGACCGACCAATTCAACGCAGGACTGGATATAGGATTGTTAGATTCTAAAGTGAATATAACCTTAGACGCTTATCACAAGCGAACATATGATTTACTTCAAAACGTAAGCTTGCCAGCTTCAAATGGGTATTATAGTATCGTTGATAATTTTGGAGAAATAGAGAACAAAGGAATTGAGTTTTCCATCAATGCCGCGGTGGTAAATTCACTTGATTTCTCATGGAGTACCTCAGCCAATATCGGCTTTAACCGAAACAAATTGGTTCAGCTCAACTCCAACCTAGACTTTCAACTAGGACCATCTGTAGGCTATAGCCAAGCCTATCCAGCCGTATTTAAAGCAGGATATCCTCTTGGGATATTCTGGGGGGCACAAACAGACGGTATTTATGCCAACTGGCAAGAAGCCAATGACAGTGGTATTGATAGTGCGGCTCCTGGTGAAATCAAATATGTCAACAACCATGTAGATGTAGATGCCAATGGAGATCCATTAGCTGTTCAGCAAATCAATTTTGATGACTATGTCCAAATTGGGGATCCCAATCCAGATTTTACAGCTGCGATTACCAACAACTTTAGCTACAGAAACTGGGATATGAGCATACTGTTTACGGGACAAAAAGGCGGCGACCTGTTTTGGGTGGATTCATGGCAAATGAATGGCCTTCAAAAAGCCACCAACGTTCGTTCTGCAGCTTTCCAGTCTTGAAGACTAGCTTGAATAAGTGCCGCCCGGTAGAAGGCATCGTAGAAAATAGGATCTTTTCCTTGACATGCTTCAAGTAATTCAAGTGCAGCCTCCAATTGATTTTGTTCCATCAGTACTCTAGCCTTTTCATACTTTTTGAGTACGCTAGCCTTTACATCTGTCTTCTTGTGAAAAGACTGTCCCTGCAGGGATCCTGCTAGTAAAGAAATACAAATAAGGATTAGTATGCGCATGCTAAAAACTGATTTATACAAAAAATGACTTCAGTAAAATACTGAAGTCATTTTTAAACGAAAATAATCTGCTAATTATTTGTGCGTTTGCAATAATTCTTCTGCTTTTGATGAACCCATAATGGCTGCCTCTTGCCAATCAGAAGCAAAACCAGTTATACCGGCTTTCTTCCTAGCCATACCTCTTAGGATAAGCGTTTCTGTTTTATCAAAGCCCAAAGACTTTGGTGTCGCAGCAGCTAATGCCTGATCAAAGGCTTCTACAGCCGCCTCTGGGTCAGACATGCTCATCAGACATTTACCATAGCTTGCATAGACATTTGAAATCCAAAGTATATTAGAATTCTCTGGATTAAACTTACGCTTCAAGAAAAGTTTGAATTCAAAAATGGCCTTATCAAATTGCTTGAGGGCAATATGACATTCCCCTTTCATGCGTTTTGCCTTAAAGTAAATCGGTTGATGAGGAATACACTTTTTAGTCGCTAAGTCAAAGTATTTGATAGACTCCTCTAGATCACCTTTGAGGTAATGTACCTTGGCTAAACCGATATAAGGTTCAGCAGCATTTGGATTTATCTTGATACTCTTGTTATAATCATAGATAGCATCATCTAGATTATTGAGTTTCATATTGACTTTTCCTCGTCTTTCGTATGCCATGGCGTGACGCTCAAACTTATTGATAGCGCGATCAAAAGCTACTTTTGCATCCTCCATTTTACCCTCATTTGAAAGTAAATTGCGTCCTTTCATATAGGCTAAGGTTGCCATTTTTTCACTGGCCGGCTCAACGAAAAGTTCATCATGTAACACACCATCCTTAGTCATCCAAGCACGCAGTGAACCAGCAATAGCATATTGAACAATGTAATTCAACATATTGCAGGTATTCTTCCAATTTTTCTCTGTGGACTGAACAATTTTTCTAGGAATATCAATGGAATAATTTTCAGCATCAAAAATCTCTTCTGCTGGTAGAGAAATACCATTCTTGTAATAGTTCTCTAACCTATGCTCATACAAATTCAGGACCTTTTCAAAAGATCGCTGCGTACCAAATTCTAATCGTCCTGAAAATATTGTTTTGTATAATTCCATTATAAATAGTGTGTATATCAAATATACCCCAAAAAATGCGATCCAAATGATATGCGAAAAACATATCCTTGGATTTTAGTTTTTTTAAAGATTAAATTGGATACTTAACTATGGTTCGAATAGTAAAATTCGAGAAAAATTCTTGAACTAACAAAAAATACTAGTTCAATTTAGGTTCTAAATTCTTCTTTACCTGAGTAGCTATATAAAGATAAATTTTATTCGGCAGTCTTGCAAATCGCAGAATATAGATTTGGAAAAACAAAAGAGTGCAAAACTTTATTTTACACTATTCCCATACCTTACAACCTTCAGTACAATTTTGACAAATATCAATGCTGGCCCGTGAATCCAAAACACTGGATCTAAAGCTTTTATAATTGGTGCCATTCCAAATATCTTCAAAATTTTCTTCCTTTAAATCTCCCATCACATATTTGGCATCTTTATCGAAACAACAAGGTACCACCTTCCCATCCCAAGTGATAACCGCGTCGTTCCACAAACGCCAACAATGATTAGGTAGGCTATTTTTGATAGTCCATTTACCCGGCGAAACCTCTTTATATCTGGCGTATTTATCGATTGTTGGGATCAAATCCGAACCGTCTTTATAATCATAAATTTGAGCCGTCTTAAACAAAACTCGATCTACTCCAATCTCTGCTCCAACTGATCGAGCCATATCAATCTGGTGTTCATTAGGTCTAACCACCAGATATTGCATACTGATTAATGGGTAAATACTTCTCCTTTTCCGCTTCACTTTCACCATAGTGCGCATACCCTCTAATACCGTTTCCAGATTACCTGCAATTCGGTACTGTTCATATACTTCCTGGGTCATTCCATCTACAGAAATTATCAAATGGTGTAATCCAGATTCAATTATGCGCTCACAAACCTCCTCCGTTAAGAAATGTCCATTGGTAGATGTTGCGCAAATCATACCTTCATTACTGGCATAAGCCACCATATCCAAAAAAGCTGGATTAATAAATGGTTCACCTTGAAAGTAAAAGGTAATATAGGTAGTATCTCGTTTGAGCTGATCAACTGTTTGCCTAAAAAAGTCGGTTTTTAGGTTTCCAGTGGAGCGGGTAAATGCTCTCAATCCACTAGGGCATTCCGGGCACTTTAAATTGCATGCAGTCGTTGGCTCTATGCTCACTCCAAAGGGTTTGCCCCAATGCACCGGTTTTTTGGTCCACTTCGAAAAGTAAAAAGAAAGGAAGGTTTGAACCATGTTCAAAAGCCTCCGCAAAGTCATGTGCTGAAGCAGTAGAAAAAAAAACCGAAAAGAAGTTCGGGTTTCTTGAAATTTATCTGATCGATGCATGGTTTATAATAACAAGATTGTTCGTCAAAAAGTCCTTCAAAAAGACTATTTTTACTAATATATTTCTTTAGATTACTTTATGTCCGTACAGCAAAGCTATAAAATAGAGATTGAACAGTTTAATGGTCCCTTCGACCTGCTGCTTTTTTTCATTGAAAGAGATGAATTAGACATCAATGATATTCCTATAGCTCAGATAACGGATGACTTCCTATCCTACATTAAACAGATGGAGGCGCTGAATATCGACTTAGCTTCAGAGTTCATTTTAGTTGCCGCAACGCTTTGTAGAATTAAAGCCAAAATGCTCATACCTCGTAAGCAAGTTAATGAAGAAGGAGAAGAAATAGATCCAAGAGAAGAGTTGATTCAACGTTTAATTGAATACAAAAAATACAAGTCTGTAATCGAGGAACTTCGAACGCTGGAAAGTGATCGAGCGCAGAAATCGAATCGCCCTTATGCCGTAAAGGAATTAGAAGACATTGCGACTAAAGCCTTAGTGGATACCGAGCTTGAATCCCTAAGCTTGTTCAGGCTATTAAAAACCTTTGAACGAGTTATGGCTCGCTTTGATGATCGCACCTCCAAAAAGACGGTACATAAGATCCACAATTACAGCTATACCATCCAAGGTCAACAAACCTATGTCATTGATTTGATTGTAGAAAAAGAGCGCGCGTCTTTTGAAGATGTATTTGAAACCTTGGAGAATAGGATGCATGCTATCATCACATTCCTGGGTCTGTTGGAATTACTGAATTTGCAAAAGATTGGTATCATCCTTCGAGAGGGTGTGAATAACTTTTGGCTCGTTCCAAAACAACTCAGCGACGACGAACCCACACCTCATGAAAGTGAGCTATCAGATGTGGAGTATGGAGCGTAAGGTTGCTTCCCAAGTTGGATGTCCCTCAAAAATAGACTCTTCCATTCCTATCATACCAGAATTAGGTGTCTCTAATGCCGTTAATAATTGACCTGCTGAAGATCGTTGCATGCTAGCAAATGCTTTTCTCAAAGTCGGCAAGGCTGACCTGAAGTGATCTTCACTAAGCTGGTTGACCCATTGATCTACCAATACCCTAAATGGCTCGTTATAGATAAATAAATCGGGGTTGGACCTCAAAAAACCTTTTAACCAAGCTGCTGCATAAGCCCAATCTTGAGCACCAGTCAATACCTTATTCAAGAACAACAGGACAAAGGTATCGTCCAATAATCGCTTGTCCAACAATAATCGAATACAAGCCGCTTGGACCTCCGCACTCATTTGATCCATTTTCACGATACGCATCAAGGCTGCATGAAACTGTTCCACATAATCCGACTCTTCCAATAGGTCTAGTGCATGGTTAAATTCCATCAACTCATCTACATATAGCTCCGCATCTTCCTCTGAAATATGGGCAGAACTCTCCGGCAGATAACTACAAACATTAGGTACCAATCGCTCTAATAATTCTAGAATACTCGATTGGTTCATTTTTCGAAGATCCCCATATCGAAGCATATTGACCAAGGGTGCAATTAATGTTAGAATCTGCCTAGGTTCATCATTAAAGACCAAGACTTCAAATATCCGATCAACAATGGACTCAAATACACTCGCCAATTGGGCTTGGAGCGACTGCTCTAAATAGCCTACCAGCTGCCCTAAATGCTCCGACGATCCTGTTTTGTGTTCCAATTTATGCGCTGCTGCTAATTCAATTTGAGTCCCCCAAACACCTGCTTCACTCAATTTAATCATACAGGAATCTGTCCACTTCAATGACCAGTGCTCTGAAAAGGAGCCTTTCTTTGCATTCGAAGTTTTACGCAATTGAGCAAAAGGAATATCCAATATCTGTAATCGATGAAATAGCCGAGAGGCATGCAAATGTGAAGCCTTACGTAGGTCTAATTCCTTTTTCAATCGATCAGAAGCCTTCAGTACAGCAGACAATCGGGCTTTCTTTAACTGAACTTCCAAATCTTTAAATAGTGGAGCAGCCAAAATGGATTGGTCCACTTTTCCCACAGTCTTCCCAATCACTAAATCACTCCAAACTAGATTTAGAATAGCCCTGTTTCCCGTTCCCATTATAGATTGAATAGCATCCCAACATTCTAAAATACCTGGAATTCGAAGTTGACGCATCTGTGCCAATTGCCGAGCTAATAGGGCAGCATCTGCAATTTGAGCTGGAGAAATAACAAAGCCTTTTTTTCGCAATAATCGACCGGCCAAAATTAACCAACGATCAGGCGCTTCGTCATTATACTTATAGAGATGTTCATACCAAGCTGGAGAAAAAACACCCGCCCGATAACCCGAACTTATACTAATTTGCTCATAAGACCAGGGTATGAAAAACTGGTCCACTTTTATCTTCTTTAAAGGCTTCAACAACATTTTATCAGATGCAGCCTTGATATTATTCCACTGTTTTACGGCAGGTATATGCCAAGCGCCCACCACTACCAATACACGTTCATAATCCTGTTTTGCATGAGCCCTAATCTGTTCCCGCATGAAGGCTTCTCGAACCAAGGTCTCCTTATTGCTAGGTTCATCCAAATCCCGTAAGTTATCCATCATATACTCGATCAGATGAAAACTATCCTGCTCCTCACTGTGCTGTTCAAAGGTCTCATTCCACCATTTTTCCATATCAGAAAACCCAGCCAATTGGGCCATCTGCGCTAAGGGATTGCTGAATTTTAATGTTTTGAAATCCTTTAATAAGCCTTGTTTGTAATTTTCTGTAGCTTTGAAATAGCCTAGTGGTAAGTCTATGGCATGCACCTTTTTTTCATGCTTATTGGCCCATTGGATAGCTTGCCATTCAGGTGAAAAAGTAGTAAAAGGCAAGTAGGAAACCCTAGACGGATCTTTCTTATCGTGTACCAAAATGGATACAGGAGCTTTTAATAAGGCACTTCCTATATGTTCAAAAAGGGCTTCTGTCTCTTGAGGCATTTCAATGAGGATAGCATCTGGATCGAATTGCTCGAGCAGATACACCAGGTTTTTTGTTGAACCTGGTCCGTGATGTCTGATGCCTGCGAAACGAATCTCCACAACTAAAAGATCAATTTTTTACACGCTTCATATAAGCCAGTCATATCTTTACGATTCTTCATGACTACTTCCAAGTATTCATTAAAGATGGGTTTATCATTAGTAGGATCTTTGAGCACTGCATTCGTCATACCTACCGCTAAGTCTTGATCAGAAATCACCCCATCACCAAAATGCACAGCCAATACAGCAGCATTATTCAGTACGGATATCGCCTCCGCTGTACTCAAGCCACTGCTAGGACTTTTTAATTTCATGGCCCCTTCATCTACCATTCCATTTCTAAGTTCTCTAAAGACTTTTACTAACTTGATGATAGACGCTTCAGGTATGGCATTCTTAGGTAGCTCAATTTGAAAATCCATCGCTTTTAACCGAGTTTGAACAATTTGAACCTCATCTTTTAAATGCTTAGGTAGCGGCAATTGAACTACGTTAAAACGTCTTTGAAGGGCAGCTGACAGCTCATTTACCCCCTTATCTTTGGTATTAGATGTAGCTATGATGTTAAAGCCAGCAAGGGCTCTAATCTCTGTATTCAACTCCGGTATGGGTAAACTTTTTTCAGAAAGGATGGTCAATAAAGTATCCTGAACATCAGAAGGAATACGAGTCAACTCCTCAATTCTAGCGATTTTACCAGTTTGCATCGCATACATCACTGGAGAAGGTACAATCGCCTCCATGCTTGGCCCATCCTTTAATAAGGAGGCATAATTCCAACTATACCGCAAAGCGTCTTCCATGATACCCGCCGTTCCCTGCACCAAAATTTTTGAGTCTCCACAAATGGCAGCAGACAAATGCTCAGACACCCAAGTTTTTGCAGTTCCAGGAACACCTACCAATAACAATGCTCTATCGGTAGCCAGCGAAGCTACAGCCACTTCCATTAATCGTTTATCTCCAAAATACTTTGGGCTAATCTTTTGCTTAGACTTTAAAGATCCTCCTATCAAAAAGTGAACAACAGCTCGTGGGCTCAATATCCAATTGTGCGGCTTTGGATCTTTGTACTCAGCAGCAAGACCTTCCAATTCTTCCCTATATTTCTCCTCTGCATATTGATGCAGAAACATTTGTTCACTCATGAATTTTTATTTTGGTAGTTGACCATATTTATTCAACACTTCAAGTAGCCCTTTTCGTTTAACTAGGTATTGTTCCATTTGCATACGTACATCGAGCTCTGCTCTAGCAATAACTGGATTGTTTAAGTTGGCAAAATAATGATAGGCCTCTTGTACATCGGAAGAAGTTACGATATAAGTAAGCCGATCCAATATATAAAATAAACCAGGTGGAAAAGCACTTGGGTTTAGTAATGGTACCATTTGCTTAACTAAGCTCAAGGGTAATTCTTGCCAAGAAAAAATGAACATACCATATATCATTCTTGCATGAACATCTGGAATTCTTCCCATTACTATATCTATCCAAATGGATTTAAAATCTGCTTCAGAAACACCAAAAAGTAGATGCTGAAAAGCAAAATCACTATTAATAACTATACCATTTTGTAGCAGTCTTCGCAATAACCAACTTGCATGCTGAAAATCATTATGACGGTATAAATTCTCGGCGATAACCTTTAAAAAAGATTCAAATGCCAACAGTTGATCCATTTTTTCTTCTCCTATTACCTCAATCAGCGTCTTAATATGAATCCTCAGTAAAAACTGTTTTAAACTGCCTTCAAGTTTGCGATCCCCAAATTCCGACCAATAATGCACACAGGCATTAATTTGTTCGATAATATAGCTTGGATTAGTTAGTTGCTCTTCTAAAAAATGAACATATTGATTAATAGTGCCCTCCTTGGAAAGCGGATGCTGATAAGCCTCATCCAATATGGCCTGAGCACTGCTCTTATCCGAGTCATTCAGTGCTTTCCAAAAGGATTTTTGGATGGTTTTAACATACCAATCGGAATCAAATCCTAAACCGGTATGCTCTACCTGTTTTAAATATTCTTCCAAGCCTTCTTTATAGATATACCAAATCTTGATTTGGTCATCCTCCAATAACAAACTCATCCACTTGCTCCAAGTTTCATAATCTGGATGATGCTCAAACAGTTCTATGATCAAATGATTGGGTAGACTATATTGATTATGCCTACAATAGCGAACCAAATACATCAAGGCATAAATATCAAAATCACCGGTATGTGTTTTAAATAATTCAATCACTTCGTCCGCGATAATCTTACGCTGAAGATGAGCTGTAAAGCACAACTCTAAGTCGCGTTGGTACATTGTTGGACTAAGCCGCTTTTGTTGACTAGCCATGACCATATGCTTAATCTGAGCAACGAGATCTTTATCAGCTCCTGCACCTTGCCGCTGACCAAAGGATAAACCTAGTATGGCATCCTGTCGAATTTGCTTCCAATTATATTTCATACATCAACAAAAGAAATAATACGACTCTCCTTTTATCAAGCCTACCTGAATAAGCTCTTCCTCTAGTGCCTCTTGGTCCGCTGGTCCTGAAACAGCAATTAAAACCAATGGATGCTCATATTGGAGGACTTCTTCGGGATTTTGCATGTGCTGTCCATATATCGTATGGCCCCATTTAGAAGGAACATTACAGGTCCAATGAAAATTCAGTGATTGAGCTATCAGTCTTTGAGCTAAATCCTTCCCCTTCCTGCCTGCCCCCCAAAGTATAATGGTTTTACTATCTAAAAGTTTCAGGCTTTGTAAATATTGAATCTTGATATCAAAGTAGGCATTTAAGGCGTATGTCTCATTTGTCCTAGATGTTCGACTTTGATGATCTCGCCAATGATGGACTAAATGATCAAGACCCACCACTTGAAGTCCATGTTGAAAAAAACGAAAAACTAAATCGTAATCCTCTGGATAATTGTTAGGAATAAAAGCGCCACAAGCATCTAAATCTTTCCTAGTAACCATCCAAGCTGGAGAGGGGATCACACATTCTCTAAAGATTTCCACCCAGTGGTTTTGTTGATCAACTAAACTATTCAACCAGGCTGCATAACGCCTGTAGCCATCTTGCAAACCAGTATCTGAAAAATAGGCTACTTTGCCCGTTACTACGTGACCTGCGCCCACTTCAGCCAATGCCTGACTCATCACCATCAATTTATCTTTTGGCATCAAATCATCCGCATCCATACGAGTGATAAAACGTCCCTTGGAATTTGCATAGGCTAATCGCAGTGCCGGAATAATACCTTTTTCCGTATTAGAAAACACCTGTATGCGCTGATCTTGTTGAGCATATCGATTCAGAATATCCAATGAATCATCCGTTGAAAAATCATCCACAGCTAAAAGCTCCCAGTTTTGATAAGCTTGTGTACAAATACTCTCCAAGCAAGCTTTTAAAAATGGAGAAGCATTAAATACAGGCATTAAAACGCTGACTTGTACACTAGACATGCTCCCTATTTTTGATTAAGGGCAAAAATGGCAAAAGAAGCTAACCAATGAGACCCCTCGTAATGCTCTGTAGCGACATGAGGTAATGAAGCTTGAAGATTGGACTCTGCGATGGTACGCAACCCTTTCACTTCTCCATCTAAAACCTTATCTAAATAAAATAAGCACCAAGCTCGACTCAAATTCAATCCATCTAAGTGTACAATTTTAGGGTCAGATCGATCAGATACATCTGCCGGTGTCCCATAAAAAGCTAAAGCTTTGGGGCTAAGAAATTGCTTAAACCACTTTTTGAAGGAACGGGCAGGCAGCACCCTAGCCATTAATTGGGCCTCTTCTAGACAAGGTGAAAGAAAATCCTCTCCAGATGGCTCCCAAGCGCAGGGACAATCCTGATCTTTACTGTAGTAATTCAACGCGCGCTCTTCTATCCTATTCTTCAATCTCAAATGACCAACCGTATGCGCATAATCGTATGCAAAGGACAAGCCAAATGCGGTATTGGGGTGGACCCCAGTTCTTACTGGATAGTATTGATTGGGTAAAAAGGAAATGTAGCGCTCCGAAACATGCTGAGCTAATGGATTTAAATGATCATACCATTCCTGACCTTGCTCATCTTCCCAAGTATATAATTCTTCTGCTAGTTTAAGCAACCAGGCCCATCCGTAAGTTCGCTCCCAACTCGGACTTGCTTGCTCAAAATAGGCCAGCTCTCCAGCAATATTTTCCTCCGTCAAACTTTGAGCCAATTTTTCACGTATAAGCCTTGCCTTAGGAAGGTCTGGAAACTGCTTCAAAATCCGAATCAACATCCAATGTCCATGTACAGACGAATGCCAATCATAACAACCGTAAAAAGCAGGATGTAATACAGCAGGTGCCTTCAAGTCTGATGCATCACCTAGCACTTGATTTAATTTATTGGGGTATTCTTGATGCATACAAGCCAAGGCAATTTCGGCAAAATTACTCGCTACACTTTCTTCAAGCCCATTGGCATATGGATCATCCAATAATGGATGTTGTGCATGGCTTACACCATAAACTAGAGTCAAAACAAAAACTAAAGAAACAAGTCTCATACTAGGAAATAGGTTTAGTGTTTGCGAAGCATATAATAGTTCTTATGGGTGATGCCCTTCCAATCTTGTAGGACTTTCAACACCTCTATTTTACGCTGTCCGGCCAGTGCCACATGATGTGAACTGTTTTCCTGGTCGTTTACTAAACCTAAATAAATTTCAGGATTTTTTTGCTTTTTAGATCCCAAATAATGCACCGTACTATTAGACCAAACATCAAAGTAAATCTTTTTCTTTTGACAGAGATACATCAGCATCCTGAACTCAGATAAAGAACAAGGTTCTAGGCGACAAGAGAAAACCTTCAGAAAATGTCGTTTCAATCGATCTAAAAAGGGTAGGATATCAATGCTTTCCGTCGCATCATACGCCAAACCTTTTGAGGCACGATCCACTAAGACCTCATCTCCCGCATTCAAAGTTGATCCAGGAAATGGAACCGAGCTAATTTCCGCTGTACATGGAGAAGTCATCTTTGCTCTGTAGACATGTTTACGATTGGCTTCTTGTACCTCAACACCAATATAGATGTCTTGCCAATAAGAATCTTGAACATCCAATGCTTTCCAAGCCTCCCGAACTAATTTCATTTTACCACAAGCAGTAGCCGCTGTGCCAATGATATGATTCATTTTATCTGGATGGTCACTGTGCGGTAATGCCGATTGAGCATAATATAAGGCAGGTTTCCACTCTCTTCGATCAAAATAAAGTTCTGCTAGCCACTCTGCAGGATAATGCTCCGCCCGTTTTTCCTTAATCAGTTTTCGAAGGATGCGCACCGCTTTGAAATCATCTCGCTTGTCGAGATAAGTTCTAGCTAATCGCAATAATTTAAGTGCATCCTGATCCAATTGAATTAATTTTTAAGACTAACAATTAGTCTCAATATACATCTCAAAAACTTTATTCGCACCCTTGACTTTTTCGTCTTGTAAGAAAAAATACTAACCGTATAGTTCTTGGATAATATTTCGCTCTGAGACTTGCATATCTTCAGTTAATCGTTTTATAGCTTCATCCACCATATTGGACCAACCACAAAGGTAAAAATGTATATCGGAAGCCTGTCCAGTATACATGGAAGTATAGACTTCATGCACATACCCTCTATGTCCTGTCCAGCTATCTGCTGCCCTAGACAAGCAGATATCATACTGGAAATTAGGTTCGCGCTGAGCCAAGTCCTCTAAGTAGCTTCGATATAATATTCCAGCTTCTGTTCGAGTACCAAAAATCAAATGAATCGGTTGGCTAAAGCCTTTGCGTTCATCCAAATCTTTTAACATACTTATAAATGGGGCCACACCTGTTCCTGTACAGATAAAAACAGAAGGAACTGTTAATTGCTGCGGCATGTAAAATGCCCCATCTGGTCCTTTATATGTAAGTGTTGTTCCTACTTCAACCTCTTCAAACAAATATTCAGACGCACGTCCATTTTCTACACGCACTATACATAGTTCAAGAACTTTAGCACTTGGTGCAGAGGCTATAGAATAAGATCTCCAACGATCTAAACGCTTTTCACCTATCGGCAAATCAAAAGTTATAAATTGACCAGCCTTAAAAGTAAAATCTGGTTCATCTGGAAGTGCAAGTCGAAACAAAGAGGTGGTCGGACTTACAACTTGAATATCTTGAACAATGGCGGATTTCCAACGAGGCATATTTATGTTTTAATGATTGTTTTATACGGTAAAATAATGGGATATCCTTTAGTTTCAAAATAGGATTTTAAGTATTCAACTCCAGCGGAGCTACTAGCCAAAACGAAATCTCCTCCCCAAGCACCTAAAGACTTCACAGTTCCTTGAAAATCAGAGAAATACCGATCCTTTACTTTGGGGAATCCGAGAAAATCAGCCATAAGTGATTCGTGTTGATCGAGTAAATCACAAAACTCAATTTGATTCCTTGATTGAACTATGGCTTTAGAAATATCGGATATGCTTTGTAATAATCCTACCGGCAGAGGTTTCAAAGATTGATAGTGCTTTATTCCAGCTCGTGAATTTTGTTTTTGATTCAAATAGATAAAAAAGAGTTCATCTAAAAAGTTGGGCTCAAAAGATATCTCTTCAACGAATACACCCGCTTCAATACGTTGAAAAAAGAATGGTGTTTTTGCTGTTGCAGCTGCTAAATCATAGCCTGATCCTCCAAAACTCTGTTCCAAAATTCGGTAGGGATCGACTTGAAAAAACTGCGAAATATTTGCAATAAAAGTCGAGGAGGAACCCAATCCCCAATTAGCATCAAACTCCAACTGTGTTTTAAAGCTATAGTCTTTAGTGGATTCTAAAGTAAAAGTACTTGCCAACAGGCAGACTTCCAGAACTTGCTTCAATCGCTGTCCAAAATCTGCATTTGTACTGTGCTTAAGGTCTAATTTAGACCCGATATATTGAAGATGAACGGTATGCCAAGTATCCCCATCCTTCGTCCTACTTTCCCAGCTTATTTGTCCACTACCTGTTTGAATCTCTACAGTCAAACTTTGCCCCAATACACAAGGTAGTCCCACCCCCAATGCACCATCAAGAATGAGATATTCTCCACTCAATAAGAATTTCCCAGCACTATGAAAGGTCTGTGTACCGATTGGGAATCCGTTCATTATTGATGCACTTTTGTTCTAAGTTGTGATAAATAATCTCGGACTGCTGAATGACTGATGACTTTATCCGAAAAGAATTGCTCTACTTGCTGACCCTCTTCCACAGTTGCATCAAACTGAGTCAAAATATTCTTTAAGTGCATTTTCATATGCCCTTTTTGAATACCTGTAGTAACTAGAGAACGTACTGCTGCAAAATTCTGCGCTAATCCAACAGCAGCTATAATTTCCATTAATTCCGAAGCTGAAGGTCTGCCTAACAGCTCCAGTGCAAGATTCGCCAATGGGTGCAATTTGGTTAAGCCTCCAACGGTACCCAAGGCAATAGGCAGATCTAACCAAAACTTAAACCTTCCATCTTCAACAGAACAATGGGAAAGAGAAGCATAAGAACCCGATAGACCTGCAAAAGCATGTCCGCAAGCCTCGACAGCCCTAAAATCATTCCCAGTGGCCAACACCACGGCATCGACTCCATTATAAATACCCTTATTATGTGTAGTCGCCCGATAGGGATCTATCTCTGCTATTCGAACAGCCATGCGGAATTTTTCTGCGAAGGCTGCGCCAGAGAATGCTGGACTGATTTTGTCCAACTCAGTTACTGGACACTCTACTGTGGCACGGACCAAACAATTAGGAGTCAAATTAGACAGAATGGCCATGATAATCTCAACTCGATCATTGGGGAAAAGAACAGCCAAGCGAGCTTTTAATTCTATTCCAAATTGCTCTAATACTGAATTGATAAAGTTCGCCCCCATACTATCACAAGTTTCAAATGAAACCCGGAGCTGATAGTAATCTGGCTCTTCTGAACTGAAATCAATTAAGGCAATGTCTTTGACCCCACCTCCACGCTTGCGCATGTTGGTAGTAATAGCTTCCACAGAGGCAATCAAATCTGATTTTAATTCCTCAAATTGTGCTTTTAAAGCCTCGATGTCTCCCGTAAACTTAAAGTGCAATTGCCCCACTTTAACAGTACCCAATACCTCGCACTTAAAGCCTCCTTTATCCATCCAAAATTTTGCAGCTGAGGAAGCTGCTGCAACTACAGAACTCTCTTCAATAACCATTGGTATGGCATATACCTTATTATTGATATGAAAGTTTGGGGCTATGCCAAATGGCATAGGGAAGTTTGAAACTGTGTTCTCACTGAAATTTTCTAACACAGCTTGTAGAGAGTCATCTTGATGCCAGAATGCTTCAAACATTTTGATATCCAATTTCCCATGATCATTATAGAAATCAGATAACCAATTAATCTTATCCACCTTGGACATCTTCGAAAAACCCGAAACAAACTTCTTAGCCTCCATAATCTATCTTTTTATCCCGCTTTTACACGAAGCATTTTACTTGCAATTTTATATCCAGCGATTTGTTTGTCAACATGTTGCCAGAGCATCTCATAATCCAAAGCATACTTTAGAAAACCCGAAGCCTGACCGTATACAGCTGGCAGCATACACTTTTGAACCAGATAATACCCATCCAAAAAGTTTTTAACACCACCGGATATGATAATTTCACGGCAGGCAAATGTAGTATTTTCTGACTGAACTAATTGATTTAATAAATCAACCATTTCCGATGCATCATGACCTATGTTCGCCAACTGATTGAAAGCATCAAAATGTGCTTCGGAACTCCTCAACATCTCCAATAAAGCAAAATTAGTCCCGCCATTTGCAGCAAAGTCTAATGCTTGAATGGGTAAATTCAATAATGCCTTTAGCGATTCAGGTCCAAAACCTTGACCTACTTCCTTGACTATGATTGGAAAGTCAAAAGCATCCAAACACCACTTAATAATATCTATAGGTGCACTGCGGTATATATCTCCTTCTGGTTGCAACCATTCTTGCATGGGATTAACATGTATAATCAACCCAGTCGCTTGTAGTTTTTCAACCATCACTCGGATTTGATCCAATTGATTGGCTTGCTGTAGTTCTTCAATCTGAGCTACTCCAAGGTTGGCAAACAAAGGCAAATCATCTCCGATTAGTGGACGTATATTGAAATCGGGAAATGCTTGGTCGCCTTCTAATAATGGACGACAAGAACCTAAGCCCATACCAAATCCAAATTCCTTACAAATCCGAGCCAAGTTATGATTGATGATGCGCGCCTTTTCTGTTCCACCTGTCATACTAGACACCCAGAGTGGTGCTTTAAAACGATGCCCAAGTAGTTCAACGGAGATATCTACATCTGAAATATCATTTGAAGTCAACATAGGTTCATAATAGAATCTTGGATCAATCTGGGCAGCTTTGAGTTGTGCCTGGAATGCCAAATCAATGTGATCTCCTTTTCGATCTTCAGACATAGCAAGTGGTTTTGTTTAGTTTTTTTAAACAAATAGCGTACAACAAAGTTAAGGCATTGACTCTAAATCAGAAAAATTAAGTCCTCGATTATCGAGTAAAACACCAATTTGCATCTATTTAGGATACTGAAAATCAGTAATTAACAAGAAGTGTTGAAAATTTTTGTGCGATTTTTTCACTGATAATCAACGAGTTATATATTACTACTAGCTAAAATTTCTCAAAAATGCTTGTTTATTGAAACTTATAAATGTACCTTTGCAACCGCTAAAGCAGTACTACTGCAAATTTTAAAAAAGCAATTAAGTAATAACCAAAAATAAGAGGTTGTGGATCATTTAAGTTATAAGACAAAATCTGCAAAGAAAGAGGAGGTACAACGCAATTGGTACATCGTTGATGCAGAAGGTGAAGTAGTAGGTCGCCTTTGTACCAAGATTGCGCATGTATTGAGAGGAAAGCATAAGCCGTCCTACACACCTCATGTTGACTGTGGTGATAATGTAATTGTTATCAATGCTGATAAAGTACGTTTCACTGGAGCAAAGACTGAACAGAAAGAGTATGTAAGATACTCTGGATACCCAGGTGGACAAAAGAAAGCTACACCAGCTGACCTTTTGGCTAAGAAACCTGAGGCTATTGTTGAGAATGCAGTAAGAGGTATGCTACCTAAGACTAAATTAGGAAGGGCAATGTTTAAAAAATTGTTTGTTTACACTGGCACAGAGCATCCACATGAGGCTCAGAAGCCACAGACAATGGAATTCTAAAAATTAAAAGGTAATTCTTCGATATGGAAATGATAAATAAAATCGGTAGAAGAAAAGCTTCAGTTGCCCGCCTTTACATGAAAAAAGGATCAGGTAATATTACCGTTAATGGAAAAGATTACAAAGAGTATTTTCCACAACAGCATATTCAAGGAAAAATAACTGAGCCTTTCGGTACGCTTGAAGTTGAACATAATGTGTACGACATCAAAGTAACCGTAAGAGGTGGTGGTTTTAAAGGACAGGCAGAGGCGATCAGAATGGCGCTTTCAAGAGCTCTAGTTGAGTTGAATCCTGACTTCCGTAAGCCGTTGAAAGATCAGAAATATCTTATGCGTGATGCAAGAGCAGTTGAGCGTAAGAAATATGGTAAACCTAAAGCAAGAAAGAGCTTCCAGTTCTCCAAGCGTTAATCTTTGGAGTTATTTGGAACGAGTTTTTTTCTTTGAACTTTATAATGTTTAAGAATAATGGAAAAGCCAACATATAAAAAGTTACTTGATGCCGGTGTTCACTTCGGCCACTTAAAGAAAAAGTGGAACCCTAAAATGTCTCCATACATCTTCATGGAGCGTAAAGGAATTCACATCATAGACCTTAACCGTACATCAGAGTGTATGGAAACTGCTGCTGATGCTATGCGTCAGATGGCTAAATCAGGAAAGAAGATCCTTTTCGTTGCTACTAAAAAGCAAGCGCGTAAGATCGTTTCTGAAGCAGCTCTTTCAGTAGGTATGCCATATGTTACTGAGCGTTGGTTAGGTGGTATGCTTACCAACTTTGCTACAATCCGTAAGTCTATCAAAAAGATGCAGACTATCGATCGTATGCTACAAGATGGAACAGCATCTAACATGACTAAGAAAGAGATCCTAACTCTAACGCGTGAGCGTAACAAATTGGAGAAGATTCTTGGTGGTATTGCAAACTTGAACCGTATCCCTCACGCAGTATTTGTTGTGGATATCGTTCATGAGCACCTAGCTATCAAAGAAGCACACAAACTTGGCCTTCGTACATTCGGTATGGTGGATACGAATTCTGACCCAGGTCAGGTTCACTTCCCAATTCCAGCGAATGATGATGCATCTAAATCAATCGAGTTGATCGTTAACTACGCAACTAGTGCTATCAAGGAAGGTTTAGAGGAGCGCAGAAAGTCGAAAGACGCTGAAGAAGCTGCTGCTAAGTAATTTAATTATCAATTTATTTACACGAAATAATTCGAGATGTTGGAGGAAATTTAGTTATTAGATTTCCTCTAAACATTTGAACATATTTTTTAAAATAACAATACTCTTTTAGACATGAGTAAAATTTCTGCTGCTGACGTAAAAAAGCTTCGCGATCTTACAGGTGCCGGTATGATGGACTGTAAAAAAGCATTAGCTGAAGCAAATGGTGATATCGAAAAAGCAATTGAAGAGCTTCGTAAGAAAGGTCAAAAGCTATCTGCAAAGAGAGCTGACCGCGATGCAAACGAAGGTGTTGTAATTGCAATCACTAGTGATGATAACGCAACTGGTGTTGTGGTACGTCTAGGATGTGAAACAGATTTCGTTGCTAAAAACGAAGATTTCATCAAGCTTGCTCAAAGCTTCGCTGATATCGCTTTAAATAACAAGCCTGCTGATCTTGATGCATTGCTTGCACTACCATACGAAAACATCACTGTAGGTGAGAAAGTTATCGAGCAGGTAGGTGTAATCGGTGAGAAAGTAGAAATCAGTGCATATGGTATCGTTGAAGCACCAATGGTTACTCCATACATCCACGCTGGTTACAAAGCTGGTGTTGTGGTAGGTTTCAACAAAGCTTCTGGCGACTTCACTACTGCTGGAAAAGATGTTGCTATGCAAATTGCAGCAATGTCACCTATCGCAGTAAACGAAGAAGGCGTTGATTCTTCTGTAATCGAAAAGGAAATCGAAATCGGTAAAGAACAAGCAAGAGCTGAAGGTAAACCAGAGCAAATGCTTGAGCGTATCGCAGAAGGTAAATTGAAGAAATTCTTCAAAGAAAGAACATTGCTTAACCAGGTATTCGTAAAAGATAGCAAACAAACTATCGCTTCTTACCTGCAGAGCCAAGATAGTGATCTTACCGTTACAGATTTCAAACATGTAACTTTAGGATAATCAAACAAAAAGGATAAGCAAATTGCTTATCCTTTTTTTATTTCTAGTAGGCCCTATTTTTTCATAGACCTAAATCCCGAAGTATTTTTTAACTTTGACTAATTTGTAAACTATCTCATCAAGTCATATTTTGGCTTATACGAAATCTTACAATCAAATCTTGTATGAAGTATAAAAGAGTCTTACTGAAGTTAAGTGGTGAAAGTTTAATGGGAGAGAAAAGTTTTGGAATATCTCCTGATATGTTAGCCCATTATTCGAAACAAATAAAGGCCATAACCGAAATGGGTGTTCAAGTCGCCGTAGTAATTGGTGGCGGTAATATCTTCAGAGGACTACAAGCTGCAGATTCAGGAATAGAACGTGTGCAAGGTGATTATATGGGTATGATGGCCACTGTAATCAACGGCATGGCACTACAATCTGCCCTCGAAACGCATGGCATGCATACTCGCTTGATTTCTGCAATAGAAATGAAAGAAATCGCAGAACCCTATATCCGAAGAAGAGCAGCTAGACACCTAGAAAAAGGAAGAGTGGTTATTTTCTCCGCTGGTACAGGAAGTCCATACTTCACCACTGATTCTGCTGCAGCCCTTAGATCCAACGAAATTAGTGCGGATGTATTACTTAAAGGAACACGGGTAGACGGAATCTATTCTGCTGATCCAGAAAAAGATCCCAATGCTGTTAAGTATACGTCCATCAGCTTCGATGATGTAATATCCAAAGGACTTAATGTGATGGACATGACTGCATTTACTATGTGCAGTGAAAATAAAATGCCTATCATCGTATTCGATATCAACAATCCTGAGAATCTTAAAAAGATCATTCAAGGAGAACCTGTTGGAACATTAGTTCAATAAAAAAAGGCGGTCAAATGACCGCCTTTTTTTATTGATTAAAATCTATCCTCAATGACTCACTTGTTGCTTGCGCCTGACAACACAAGATATAGCCTTGATCAACCTCTTCTTTATCTAATGCCGAGTGCTCTTTCATATACACCGACCCCGTTTCTAATTTAGCCACACAGGAGGAGCAAGCACCTGCTCGACAAGAATAAGGTGCATCTAAACCTGCCTTAATCATAGCATCTAAAATATTCTCTCCAGCCTTAGTCGAAATGGTTGTTTCTTCCCCGTCCTGAACAACAGTAACACTACTGGCCATACCCTTGCTCGCATCTTGACTAACAAAGAATAATTCCTTGTGCATTTGCTTTGAGGTAAAACCACTCGACTCAAATGCTTTCATAGAGGTATCGATTAAACCCTCAGGTCCACATAAATACACCTGTGAAGCGGCTGTTTTAGGATGAATATTCAACACACTTTGAATCTTAGCAGCATCTATTCGACCTGTACTCAACTTGTTATCGGACGTCCAAGGATTCTTCTTAAACTTTCCAAAAAGGCCACCACCCTTAGAATAAGTATGATATACAAAAAGTTGTCCTTTGTATTTTTGTTCTAACGCTTCTAGCGTTTTATCAAACATGACGCTTTCCTTATTCTTATTCCCATACATCAATACTAAAGTGGACATAGACTGCTCTTCCAAGGCATGCTTTATCATAGATAAGACTGGTGTAATTCCAGACCCTGCTGCAATAAAGAACAAGGTATCTTTATTATGACTGACCGGATTTAAAACGAATTGTCCATCTACAGGTACCACCTGAACCATATCCCCAATTTGCACTTGATCCATAATATGATTGGATACTACTCCATTTTTCACCCGCTTCACAGAAACCTGTAAATCAGTCTCAAATGGTGCAGAACTCAAAGAATAAGATCTGACTTCTTCCTTGCCATTAATATTAAATACCAAGCTGATAAATTGACCCGATTGATAGGCAAACTGATCTTTTGCATCAGCTGGAACCTCAAACACTAATGAACAACTATCCTTTGTCTCTGCTTTTTTATTTTTTATTCGTAAATCGAATGTCTTACCTTCCATAAAATTGTGCTTAATACGTATACGAAAACTAAAATATCTAGCCACTTACAATCTTCCATTTTCCAACTACTTTGCATAAGCAGGTAGGGAAGTTATTTATAGGCCATACTGATTTTCGCATGCGGCATAATGCCTTTCATCAAATAATCTGCCAAAGGTAATAATAGAAATCTTTCAGGAGCAGAAGTAGTACAAGAATCTTAATTTAAGATAGCCTGTTGATGTACCATATCTCCTATCTACTTTACCTCGTGTATTTATTTGGAACGATTGTCTCTATTTAAAGTTTAACCAACTCTAAACAAAGCGGTAAGTTTATTAGATTGGAACCTAAGTATTAATGTTCCACATTAACTTGAATACCATAAGAATTGGCTATTCGTACCGAAGTGATTCAATCGGATCCAGTCGAGCTGCCTTACGCGCAGGCAATATCCCTGCTAGCAACCCAGTAATAAAACTAACCAGGAATGCGATTCCTATCCAGCCCCAAGGCATTACAAATCCACCACCTAAGAACCAACTAATGCCCAAGCCGACTAGTAAGGCTAAAAAAATGCCTACGAAGCCTCCAATTTGACACATCACAATGGCCTCAGTTAAAAACTGGACTAAAATGTTTTTATTCTTAGCACCAAGTGCTTTCCGAACACCAATTTCACGCGTACGTTCCGTCACAGAAACTAACATGATATTCATCAAGCCTATAGCAGCACCAAGTAAAGTCATTAAGCCAATAGCTACAGCGCCACCTCTAAGGCTAACCGTATTTTCCTTAATCATTTGGACTAAACCGTCACTCTTACGCACTACAAAATCATTCTTTTGACCTGCCTTTAATCCACGAATGGGCCTAAATGCACCTGTAGCAGCTGCTATGGTTCCTTCCATCAACTCCTGTTTGGCTACACCCACTTCTATTCTATAATTCATGTTGGAGGAGCCGTAATAGCGTTTAGCCGTGTAAATAGGAATATAAATACTCTCATCCTCGGAATTTCCATTGCTCTTTCCTCGGCTTTCCATAACGCCAATAATCGTGTATCGCCTGTTATCTACACTGATTTGTTGACCTAATGCCGCTTCATTATTCTTGTCAAAAAATTTCTTAACCACATCTCTTCCCACCACCGCAATATTATCTCCTCCTAATGCATCTGTTTGGCTAAAGCCCCTTCCAATCTCAATGTCTACTCCTCTATTTTGCAAAAATTGTTCGTCAATACCAGCAATATTATACACTGGATCGGTCTTATCATCCTTGTATCGAACTACTTTTGAACCACCACAACCTAAGTAAACAGAGGTAGCACCTACCTCATCAAAAACAGACTTGAATTGAATCGCTTGTTTGTAGGAAATAACATCACCTCTTTTACTCCCTTCCCCTCGAACACCTTGCCCAACAGGACGAATAGAAAAAGTATTGGCTCCAAGCGAACTAAAATTATCATTTAGTGAATAAATGACTTGATCAATGGCAGTAAGTATACCCACTAAAGCCATAATCCCAAAGGCAATCATCATCAAGGTTAAAAAAGCTCGAAGTAGATTGGCCCGCAAAGAACGTAAGGCGACAAATATATTTTCCAAAAAATTCATGAACGATCCATTTATGAAATGCAAACTAAAAAAGATACTTATGAATCCCCTTTTTCATCGATAAAAAGGCCTATTCATAAGACATGTGCCCACTATTTGAATGAATCTTGAAATAATTGAAGAAAATCTTGGTGCATCGCGCCTGATGTAGCGATAACTTCTCTTCCTGATAAATCAGGTTTGCCACCAGAAAAGTCAACCACCTTACCTCCAGCTTGCTGGACCAAAAAAATACCCGCTGCCACATCCCAAGGATTCAATTTAGCCTCAAAATACACATCAAAACGTCCAGCAGCTACATAAGCTAAATCAACTGCCGCAGAACCTATCCTACGAATACCTCGCGCTTCCTGAATCAAAACTTGCATAAAGTTCATTTGCCTAGCCACAAACTCAAATTCACTATATGGAAATCCCGTTGCGATCATAGCAGCATCTATTCCGCTTCGTTGAGCCACTTGAATCTCTTGCCCATTCAAATATGCCGCTCCACCTCTTATACTGTAGAAGCATTCCTGTCGAATAACTTCATAGACTACTCCTAGAATAGTTTCACCATGTTCCTGCAGGGCAATAGAAATAGAAAAAGTTGGAATTTCATATAAGTAATTGGTGGTGCCATCTAGCGGATCAATGATCCAATTATACCGTTCGCCGGTCTTATTAATCGTGTCCTCCTCTGTCAAAAATCCACTATCGGGAATGGCTTCCTCGCAAAATGAAACCAACATTGCTTCGGCTTGCTTGTCGACAAAACTGACCAAACTATTTTTGCCTTTTTCCTCCACATCATCCGATTTAACTTGTCCAAAATGATTAGACATAAAAGTCCCCACCTCTTCTACTTGAATTAAAAGTTGATCGAGTAAAGCTTGCAATTCTTGCTGTTCCAAATGATTATTTTTTGAGTTGATAAATAGCAGGGAAATTTCGACCTGCCTCGTTATAATCTAAACCATAGCCCACTACAAAGGCAGGAGGTATTTCAAAACCTAAGTAATCGATATGAATTTTTCCTTGAAGGACCTCAGGCTTGGACAATAGAGACACCACCTGTACAGAAGCTGGGCCAACGGACGTTAAAGCAGGTAAAAATGCAGACAATGTATTGCCCGTATCTACGATATCTTCTACTACTATTACGTGACGATCCTGGATTTCTGTTCCAAAGGCATCTAGGAGCATAAGTTCGCCGCTAGACTCCATACCACGATAAGAGGATAGCCTAAAAAACGATATGGTACATTCATGCTCGAAATGTTTAATTAAATCTGAAGCAAACACATAAGCACCTTTCAAAAGGACTAAAAACAAGGGCTTTTTATCGGCAAAATCACTATTAATTTGTTGCCCTAATACACGTACCCTTTCAGCCAATGTATCCGCATCAATAAACAATTCAAAGTTCTTATCCCCAACCGTAACTTCTCTCATGTACCCCAATAATTATCTAATTCCGTATTTATCCAATAACCAAACTAAAGCAGTCATGGAAGCAGCTCCCATTTCCAATTCACGCTTATTTACGGCCTCAATGTGGTCAATGGTAGTATGGTGATAGTCAAAGTATCGTTGAGAGTCAGGCATGAAACCAAATAACAATCCTTTTTGATCTTTGAGTCCTCCAATGTCTGCTCCTGAGCCTCCTTTTTCAAAAGTTAGCCCATAAGGCTCGAGCAAAGGTAACCAATCGTATACCTGTTTATACTTTTCACTGAAAATATCTTTATGTCCATCTACACTGAATCCTCTAGGTGTAAAACCACCTCTATCCGATTCAATTGCAGCCATGTGAAATTCCTCCGCAGCATAAGAAGCCTCCCAATATGCTCGACCACCTGCTAGACCATTTTCCTCATTCATAAATAGTACACAACGGAGTGTTCTATTAGGCTCATAATTTATTTTCTCCAGCAACTCAATAACCATTAAAGAGTGTACACAGCCGGTACCATCATCATGAGCACCGCCACCAACATCCCAAGAATCTAAGTGTCCCCCAACTAAAATAATCTCATCAGGATTCGTTTTACCTTTAATTTCACCTACCACATTATATGTCAACACAGGCTCTTCATGCATAATACAAGTGGTTCGGATATAAATAGAGGCAGGTCCCATTTTCAAGGCACGACTCAATTCCTCTGCATCAAGTGTAGAAATCGCTACTGCTGGAATTGGACGAATGGCATCATCTCTTCCCGTTGTCCCCGTGTGTGGATTATCATCAATCTTGTTGGTCATTGATCGAACCACAGCAGCAATAGCGCCTTTTTGCGAAGCCACTAAAGGTCCTCTTACTCGTTGATCTACCGCTCCGCCATAAGCTCTAAAAGTATGAATTTGAGTATTATCAAATGCCCGATTAAAGAATACGATTTTACCCTTTACATAGTTATCATCCAAATTCCTCAACTCATCTAAGGAGCGAACCTCAATAACCTCACCTACTAGGCCTTGATCACCTGTTCCAACAGAATTTCCCAATGCCAATGCCGTCAATTCAAAACTACCTATCGCTGATTGAGCTACTCGAACCACTTCTTTATCTCCACGCTCCCAATGAGGTGCATAACAAGGTTGCAGATAAACAGTATCAAAATTCAGTGTATTCATAATCTGACGCCCGTATTCAACAGCTGCCGCCCCCTCCGGAGAACCCGCTAAACGGCCACCAACCTCATTGGTGAGATCATATAACCAATCATATCCTTTAGATTCAGTTAAAGCCAGATCATAAATGGTTTTGATTTGTAAGGCATCTTGATTTTGTTCGTCTTGAGCCTGTATATCTATGCCTAAAAAAAGGACGAATGCAAAGATCAAACTGTAAAATTTAGCTTGGAAGGTCATGTGAATAGTTTTGATGATTAACTTTTTCTACCTGAGTATATGCACAATTTAACAAATAGCCTCTTTTGATGAATAATTTCCTAGAAAAATTATTGATTTTCAGCTTTATACTATTATATTAGTGGTACAATAATAATTTGGTTTTATTTGGTTAGGGCTGAGGTAGTGAATTCGTTCACTACCTTCTTTTTTTGCCTAATAAAAAAGGAGCTACATGAATACATGTAGCTCCTTTTTTTAATTCCTACGCTCAGGCCGTTTAGCGCCGGCTTTGCGTTCCTTCATCTCCCGAAGAACCCGTTCTTTGAATTTTCGATCGAGGACCGTTAACATGGCCAATTTTTGGGCGGGTAATACTGCCAAAAATCGTTCATTGTATTTCGCTTTGAGATCTAGCATTTCCGATTCACGTTGAAGTGTTTTATCCAAATGCATACGCGCCTCAGCCTCCGTCATTTCCTCCACCTTTTTTACAGGTTTATACTTTTTACGAATGGCTTGTTCCTCAGCTCTGAACTCATTGTACACTGGCCAAAATGCCTGTGATTCACTAGTTGTTAGCTGAAGTTCTGTAGTGATGTAGCTCACTCTAAGTGCTTCAATTCGATCACGTCTGTTCTCGAAG
Source organism: uncultured Lewinella sp. (assembly GCA_913056515.1). GTDB lineage: Bacteria > Bacteroidota > Bacteroidia > Chitinophagales > Saprospiraceae > AM-2324. The sequence goes on along the minus strand of CAJXMP010000019.1, from coordinate 430 downwards.
GCTTCACCATCTTTAGGTGGTCCAGGAGGGCCCTGTGCTAGAGTGACAGAATAAGCGCCAACCAACATCACCAAACTTAAAAATAATCTGAATTTCATATGCTATTTTAATTTTATGCTCTATAATAAATCTTCATAATCCAAGGCATCCAAGAAATCATCCTCGTACACCTCCTCTTCCAAGTATTCCGTATCAGCTCCATCAAAGTATAAATCTTCCCCTAAGGCTTCTTCACTCATGGAGTAAATATCAGAAGCATCATAATCTTCTATATGTTCATCAATGTATTCCAATAAGAGTTCATCGCTCAAAGAAGCAAAACCACCATCCACTGTGGATTGCTCTTGAACAAGGCCCCAGAAAGCAAATAAAAGCAAGGCAAAGGAAGCTGCAACGGCATAAATACGCCAATGCATTCTAATCACCTTAG
>CAJXMP010000018.1 GCA_913056515.1 uncultured Lewinella sp. | reverse complement strand
AGAAAGAGTAGGGAAGCAGTCCAATATCTAGAGAAAAAAAGTGCAACCTTTGAAACTAGACTTTACCTAGACGATAAACTAGACGAAACAGCACTTCAAGTTATACTTGAAAAACTACAAATGAGTGCTTTTGAGCTAGTGCGTAAGACAGAACAAGTCTATAAAGAGCAAGTCAAAGGCAAAGACTTAAGTGAGGAAGCATTAATACAATTAATGATTCAGCATCCAAAACTTATTGAACGACCAATTATCATAAAAGGGGATAAGGCTGTGGTTGGACGACCGAAAGAACTAATAGATACTATCCTATAGTTTACCTAAAATTTGCCTTGCAATTACTAATTTCTGTATTTCAGAAGTACCTTCTCCAATAGTACATAATTTTGAATCTCTGTAGAATTTCTCCACCGGGAATTCTTTGGTATAGCCATATCCACCGAATACTTGCACGGCATCTGTTGAGACTTCTACAGCGGTCTCGGAAGCAAAGTATTTTGCTATGGCGGATTCTTTAGTACAAGGCTTTCCAGCATCTTTTAAGGCACCAGCTTTTCTCGTTAGCGCTTCGGATGCATCAATTTTAGTAATCATATCGGCTAGCTTAAATGAAATAGCCTGGAAAGAGGCAATGGGTTTGCCAAATTGTTTGCGCTCTTTTGAATAATTCAAAGCAGCCTTGTATGCACCTCTAGCTATCCCTATAGAAAGCGCTGCAATGGAAATACGACCTCCATCTAGTATTTTCATGGCTTGAATAAAGCCTTCGCCTTCCTGGCCAAGCACTTGAGATTCATGAATTTTACAGTTGTCAAAAATCATTTCTGCTGTCTCAGATGCTCTCATCCCCAATTTATCTTCCTTCTTTCCACCTGAAAAACCTGGTGTACCTCTTTCTACAACAAATGCAGTCATACCACGACTGTCTAAAAGATCGCCAGTTCTCGCTATCACTACTGCAATATCTCCAGTTATACCATGAGTAATCCAGTTCTTAGTTCCGTTTAAGATGTAATATTCCCCTTGTTTTTCTGCCACACATTGCATGCGCATAGCATCACTACCGGTGTTTGCTTCTGTAAGTCCCCAAGCGCCAATATGTTGGCCTGAGGCTAATTTTGGAAGATATTTTGTTTTTAACTCTTCTGAACCAAATTGTAATATATGATTGACACATAAGGAATTGTGAGCGGCTACCGATAGTCCGATAGAACCACAAACTTGCGCTATTTCATCTATAATACTGATATATGCATCATAATCTAATCCTGAACCACCGTATGCTTCAGGTACAAGCACGCCCAGAAAACCATGTTCTCCTAATGCTCTAAATAAGGGAACAGGGAACTCCTGACTTTCGTCCCAAAGCATAACATTAGGTCTTATATGGGTTTCTGCGAAATCCTTTGCACTCTGTCGAATCAATTCAAGATTATCTGACATGTTTTATTTTTTTGGTTAGGTGAAATCTCTAATGAAATAATGAAAAAAAATGTTTTTTAGTTTGTTTGACCTAAAGTTTATGGGTTCCAATTTAAAAGTTGAGTTACTTTGTTGAAGATCTCCGTATTATCATATATGCCTTTAAAGTTTTCGGCACCTGGACCGTAGGCAAAAATAGGTACTAGGGCAGCTGTATGCCCATTTGTTGTAAATGCTAAGTCCACTTTCCTACCTATTTTACCATCCGCTATGGCAAGGCCACTTGTTTCATGATCTGCTGTAACAATGAGTAAGGTGTTCCCATCTTTTCTAGCAAAATCTAATAAAGCTTCAATTGCTTTTTCCGTATCGTGGATTTCTGCCTTGAATTCTAGTGCACTATTGGAGTGTAAACTGATATCTAGTTGACTAGACTCCACCATGAGTAAAAATCCTTCTGTTTCTTTTTTTCTGAGGTAGTATGGACCTGTTTTACAATATTGAGGGAAATATTCCCGACCTGTTATCGCCCCAGATGGCAAAAAATCAGATGTAAATAAAATGATTTTACTATCGGGTCCATAGCCCTGTATGTTAGGTAATTCATTCTCGTTATTGCTAAGAATAGTGTAACCTTTATTTTTCAGTGTATCCAATAGGTAAAGTTCGGTGCTATTCTCATTGTTGAAATCATCTCTTCCTCCTCCAATTAAAAGATCAATATCTTTCTGTACTAATTGCTCGGCTATTTCACCTTTATTAATTCTATGCTTAGAGTGCGCATAAAAACCTGCTGGAGTAGCATGTGTCAAAGGTGAGGTAACTATAATTCCAGTGCTGTAATTATTTGCTTGAGCTAATTCCATCAGGTTTGTTACAGCTATACTATCCTTGTCTAATCCAATAGCATTATTATATGTTTTTTTACCCGTAGCCATTGCCGTTGCCGCCGCTCCTGAATCAGTTACTAAACTGGAGTGAGAATGTGTCTTTACAAATCCCATATGTTTAAAGGATTCAAATACGGTAGGCTTCTTATGAGAAAGTATTTCTGTAGAGATTTGCGATAAACCCATGCCATCACCAATGAAAATGATTATATTTTTGGGTCCAGTAGTATCATTTTGTGCGAAAGAAATGTCAGTATTAATACCAAAAGTGCAAACAACTAATATTAGGCATTTAAGTAAATAATTGAATTTAATATTCGAATACTGCATGGTACTAAATATGATATTTTTCTATTTGCTGTAGTATGAATCGAGTGTTAAATATAAGCATATATTTGACTAAAAATTTAGGATTATTTTAACAGCAACTTTATGCAAACTAAACAGTCATTATTAGCAAATGATCATGAATAGACCTAATTTTGAAGTGTAATACATGTTATTATGACCCGACTGTTATACTCCATCTTTTTCTTTTGTTTGGTTTTCAATCCTTTAGAAAGCCAAGTCTCTGTATATCCAGATTTGAGTTTTTTTGATGTTTTAATTCAGGAAGACATCAAGAAAGTTGAAATTTATACCGATCTAGAAGCTTTGACTGTAAACAAAAGTAGAACAGAAGTGCCAACATCTGTGCTTCTTCGCTCTTCCTCAGGTAAAATGATGTTCAAAGGATCATTGAATGTAAGAGGAAAATTTAGAGCAAGAATCTGTGACTTTCCTCCATTGAAATTAGATTTAAAAAAATCAACCCTCAAACCAGTTTTCGGAAAATATACCTTCGATAAATATAAAATTGTAACCCACTGCCTGAATAATTTAGAAGAGGCCTATGCTAATCTTGAAAAGGAACGATTAGTATATGAAATGTATAATGGTTTTTCAGAATATAGCTATCGTGTTCATGCTATTCATATTGTTTATAAGGATATTCATGATCCCAATTGGGTAATTGAAGCACCTGCTTTTATAATAGAGAGTAATAAACAACTAGAAGATCGATTAAATGGAGAATTAATGGACACTTTAGGCTTAAGCGCGAATGCTGTGCATGTGGAGACGCTTCAGAAAGTTGTTGCTTTCAATTATATGATTGGTAATGCAGATTGGAATCTTGCTGCCAATAGAAATGTAAAATTGCTCTGGTCTTCAACGGAAGCAGTTTTTATTCCAATTCCTTATGATTTTGATTTCTCTTCTATTGTTGCTCCATCCTATTTACGTTTGCAAACCCATTTAGGACAAAAAAAGTGGGACGATAGGGTGTTTATAAATCCTTTTAGTCCTAACATGTGTCTCCAATCAAGCTATTTCCAATTAGAAACAGGAAAAGAGGGCTTTATTGAGTTAATAGATGGCTTGTACTATGTTCAACGGTTCGATAAAATACGTATCCGAAATTTTTTGGATGAGTTTTTTGTGATAGAATCCAATAGTTTAATTGACTCTTGCCCGAAAGATACGGGAGGAGATTCCATTCGTTAGAGCTTGTATTTGTCACCCCATTTTTGTAGTTGGTCTTGCTTTATTCTTTCCTCTGCAGGATTATTTCCTGGCTTATAGAATACTGTACCTGTATGCGCTTTAGGTAGAAATTCTTGAGTTATAAAATTCCCCTCATAATCATGTGCATATTTGTAGTCTGTGCCATAGTCTAGTTCCTTCATTAAGGCACTTGGAGCATTCCTCAAGTGTAATGGAACACTTTCATTCGGCTGATTCTTAACAGTATTCATCGCCTGGTTAATAGCTAAATAAGCAGCATTGCTTTTAGGACTGGATGCTAGATAAATGACTGTTTGTGAAAGTATAATTCTAGCCTCTGGCATACCCACCTTTTCACAAGACTGAAAAGTTGTATTAGCAAGTAATAATGCATTTGGATTTGCAAGGCCGATGTCTTCAGCAGCTGAAATAATCAGTCGTCTTGCTATAAATTTGATATCCTCACCACCTTGTAGCATTCGAGCTAACCAGTACACAGCAGCTTGGGGATCTGATCCGCGTATACTCTTGATTAGTGCGGAGGCTATGTCATAATGTTGTTCACCCTGTTTGTCATAAATAGCAGGGTTGTTTTTTATGACCTTTTTTACTTGTTCATTTGTGATAACAACGGGACTTTCTGAAATACTATTTACAACGATCTCAAGCATATTAAGTAGTCTTCTGGCGTCTCCTCCAGATGCTCCAATAAGTGCATCTATTTCTGCTAATTGAATGTCTTTTTCTTTTAAATGTACATCCGTAGTTATCGCTCTACTTAAAATTTGTTGTAATTCCGCTTTTGAATGATGCTGAAGGGTATAAACCTGGCATCTAGATAATAAGGCTGAAATAATTTCAAAAGAGGGATTCTCTGTGGTTGCTCCGATTAATACAAAAACACCTTGTTCCACTGCACCTAGTAAAGCATCTTGCTGTGATTTGGAAAACCGATGGATTTCATCAATGAATAGGATAGGAGCAGGTTTGTTAAAAAAGGCTTGTTTTTTGGCTTGTTCTATGGCTTCTCTGATGTCTTTTACTCCAGCATTGATAGCACTTAATTTAAGAAAATATCTACCGGAAGTGCGAGCGATAATATTCGCTAGGGTTGTTTTACCTACTCCAGGCGGTCCCCAGAGAATGAAGGAAGGTACATGACCTTGTTGTATGGCATTACTCAGAACTTGGTTAGGTCCAAGTAGGTGTTCTTGACCTATATAATCATCTAATGTGGTTGGCCTTAGGCGGTCAGCGAGCGGTTGCATAGACAGGTTTATGTTAAACAAGCATTATTTGGTCAGTTAAATTAAAAAAGGCGCTGAACAATCAGCGCCTTTTTTGGAATTACTTTTCTAAGTACTTGACAGGGGAGTCGGTGTTATAAAAGAGGAATGACCAAATATCTGATTGCTCCTCAATAATCTTGGATACCGGTTTTCCTGCTCCATGTCCTGCATTTTTTTCAATACGAATCAACATAGGGTTGTCGCCAGTGTTCGATTGCTGTAATTGTGCAGCGAATTTAAAACTATGTGCGGGAACAACTCTATCGTCATGATCTGCAGTAGTAACCATGGTTGCTGGATAAGCAACGTTAGGCTTTAGATTGTGTAATGGAGAGTATGCATACAAATTTTCAAATTCTTCTGGACTATTTTCTGCATTACCATATTCAGGAATCCAACCTTTACCTACTGTAAATTTGTGGTATCTCAACATATCCATTACTCCAACTGCGGGGAAAGCCACTTTAAACAAATCAGGTCGTTGAGTCATACATGCTCCAACTAATAAGCCACCATTTGATCCACCAGCAATCGCCAATTTTTCTTTTGAGGTATAGTTTTCATCAATCAAATATTCACCAGCAGCAATAAAGTCATCAAACACATTTTGCTTGTTGAAAAGCATACCAGCTTGGTGCCACTCTTCACCGTATTCACCACCTCCTCTTAGGTTTGGCATAGCGAATACACCACCATTTTCTAAAAGTATAATTCTGGACGTACTAAAAGATGGAGTTAAAGAAATATTGAAACCTCCGTAGCCATAGAGATAAGTTGGATTGTTTCCATTCAGCTCTAAACCTTTCTTATGCACGATAAACATGGTTACCGTCTCACCATCTTTAGATTGATATTCTACTTGTTTTTCTACATAATCCTCTGGATTGAACTTGAGCTCTGTTTCAAAGAATGCAGTTGAAGTTCCTGTCTCAATATTATAATTGAAGATAATACTTGGATAAGTAAATGATGTAAAGGTGTAGAAAAGGTCTGTATCTGTTTGTTTTCCATTAAATCCACCAGCTGAACCTAATCCAGGAAGCTCAATAGCCTTTTGATCTGATCCATCATAATTCATTTGATAAATTCGATTGGTAGCTTTTTCTAAATAGCTCGCAAACAATTTGCCTCCACCTGTACTGACACCTTCCAATAGATTCTCTGAATGTGGAATAACATCTGTCCAATTTGAAGGACTTGGATTATCCAAATCTACTTGAATCAGTCTGTAATTTGGTGCATCAATATCTGTTAGGACTAAAAACGAGTTGTCTACATGATCTACGACACTACTTTTATTTGAGAATCCATCAAAAAGCAGATTAAGTGACCCTTTCAAACCATCATTTTTTAAATCGATGTAATAGGTGGCAAAACCATCTGTTCCAGGCTGTTTGTACATCACTAGATAAGACTCATCTTCCGTTACGGATCCAAAGTTGTAATAATCTGGATTAGCATCGTCCCGGTGAATAAGTATATCTTCACTTTGATCTGTTCCTACACGGTGATAATACACGCTGTGATATTTATTATTTCCAGAAAGTTCAGCTCCTTCTTCTGGTTCTGGGTATCTCGAATAGAAAAAGCCATCTTTCCACCAAGAGGCACCAGAAAACTTAACCCATTCAATCTTATCATTTAATTGTTCCATAGTCTCCATGTCGTAAACAGTAATTTCAGACCAGTCTGAACCTGCTACATTGGTGCTTACGGCCATGTATTTTTCATCCTTGCTAACACCAGATAATCCTATGGAAGTAGTACCGTTTTCGTCTACTTGATTGGGATCGATGAAAACTTGGTCAGCTCCATCTTGTCCTTCCTTATAATAGATTACCGATTGATTCTGTAAGCCATCATTTTTATAGTAAAAGTATTTGTTGCCTACTTTGTAAGGCGCAGATCTTTTTACATAATTGAACAATTCGGTATATCTGTCCGCAATTGCTTGTCGATATGGAATTTGAGTTAAAAAGCCCTGTGTTACTTCATTTTGTTGATCTACCCATTGTTCCACTTCTTGAGCAGTATCAATTTCTAACCATCGGTAAGGGTCAGCAACTTGGTTGCCAAAGTAGTCCTCTACAACGTCGTCTTTTTTTGTTTCTGGATAAGTCATGGTGTTGGTTTCATTACTTGTACAAGAATAAAGTAAGCCCATTCCTGCAAAGCCTAAGAGAAGTATTCTTTTCATATTTTCTTGATTAATTATATCTAATAAAATAAAATCAACAGAGAAAAGTAAATTTTATCTTGCCCATGTTGAGTAGTGCTCAAACTAATCGACTAGAGTCGAATTTTTATCGATGGATTGGATATTGATAAACCGCCGTTTTAGGAATTTATTTTGGCTTTCATCAAATCGGTATAATAAGTTGAGTTCGCTGATGTCTTTAGGGGATATTTTTTTATCTAAAAAACTCAACAAGTATTGCCATTCTAAACTGTTTCTGTTGTAATCAACTAAGGAAGTTGCTACTTTATTTTGCAAGTAGCTTTCGGCTTTAATATTGATTTTTTCTTGTCCAAAGAGGGGAGATGAAGCGTAGAGCGCATGGCAGTATACTACAGGGAAGTATGCACTGTTTTCTTTTGCAAGCCTTATACATAGTTCAAGTTGCTCCTCTGATTTGGAGAAGGCTTCTAGGATGTTTTGAATATGAAAAGAAACAGAGTCTTCTAAGGTAGAAGGGAAATTTTGTGAGCTGTTAATGGAAATATGGCCATCCTTTGGAAATTTTGGATGTTTGTTGAAGCTTAAAGTATATCCTTCGCTTATAGCATAATCATAAGTTGCTAATCTAATATCCTGAAAAATGGAGTTAGGATCATTAGGAGTATTAGGTGATGAGGATGTTTCCCCTTCATGCTCAACTGAATGCGTACAACCAAGAAAAAAAATTAAAAAAAAACCCCAGATTAAAATCTGAGGTTTATGTCTTATGCTTTTACATTGCACTTTCGATCATGTTTTGTAGCTCTGCTTTAGATACTACACCAACTTTTTTGCCTACAACTTCTCCGTTTTTGAAAACTAGGATGGTAGGAATAGATCTAACGCCAAATTCCATAGAGGTATTTGGGTTTTCGTCTACATTTACTTTTCCAATGACTGCTTTACCAGCATATTCATTTGAAAGTTCTTCAATAATCGGTGTTATCATTCTACATGGTCCACACCATGGAGCCCAAAAATCTACTACCGAAACGCCTGCATTGTTGTTTACATTCTCTGCGAAGTTAGCATCTGTTATTTCTAATGCCATTTTGATGTTGTTTTATATTATTATATTTAAAATTAGACCTGTTTAGATCAATTACAGTTCGGGTCTATAACACAACAAAAATATAAAGAGTTTACAACATTTCATGTTCAAGTATTGGTTTAAGTACTATCTAATGGTGAAACCCCTTATAAATAAATGGTTTGTGCTGTTTGTTATAACAATGTTAATCCCTTTGATCTTGTCTAAAGAAGTGATTCACAGTTGGTATAGTCAAGGTTTATTTGTTTGGATTAGGAGTTTGTTTGATTGGATAGGAGGAGTATTGCCTTTTCCCACTTTTTATTTGATTATTGGTTTACTTGTTTTTGGATTGGTCAGTTTTTCAAAACAGGTATTTCTTTATCTAAAAAGTCGTGCATGGACTAAGAGTCTTGTGCTATTACTTAAGCATTTAAGCATACTTATAGTAAGTTTTTATTGGTTATGGGGCTTTAATTATTTTGGGACTTCATTCTTTGAAAAGAATGATTTAATGGTTGAACCTGTTGATTTTGCTTGGGTAGAAGGAGAATATTACAGGATTTTGGATTCACTGAATTACTATGCGCATCATACTGATCCTGTTGTATGGGAAGAACTCGATCAGGAGGTAATCAATCAAGAACTTCAGGCATTCGTTGGGTCTTATTTTGCCCAATTTAATACACAGCCTATAGTGCAAGAAATCATTCCAAGTGGGTTATTAATGCGCTTAGGAGCACAAGGTATTTATTTGCCTTGGTCAGGACAAGGGCAAATAGACGCTGGACTTTTAGATGTTCAGAAACCTTTTACCTATTTACATGAAATGGCTCATTGTTATGGCGTAACTAATGAAGGCGAATGTAATTTTATAGCTTATCAAGTTGGAAAATGGAGTCAGTTCGCAGGAGTTCGATACACCGCTTATTTTGCATATTGGAGATATTTAGCTCGTCAGATGATATGGTTTGATTGTTACGATGAGCAACTGGTTTCTCAACGTGTATTGGCTGATCTGAAAGCTATTTTTGATAATTATGACCGCTACCCAGACTTGTTTCCTAGGTTTCGAGTGTATTCTTATGATTTATATTTAAAAGCTCAAGGAATAGAAGCGGGGATGAAGAGCTATTCCGAGATTATTATGATGAATCATTGTTGGGAAAATAGAATGAGATAGAAAATATATAAGTATTCAGGAAATATTTATAAATATACTTTCGTTCCATGTAGGTATTCCTTATATTGTGAAATTAGAAATGAAAAGAATTTAAATACGGAATACTCTGATTTAGAGTTAAAAACCAAATAAATAATTTCCCTTAACTATCGAAAAACAGCATATGGGATCTACAAAACCTTTAATTGTTGCATTAATTTTTGCAACACTCCAAACAGTAAGTTTATTCGGCCAAAACAATCTTTCTAAAGCGGATAAACAGTTCGAACTGGGGGCATATAATCTCGCCCTGGAAACGTACAAAGAAATTCTAAAGAATTATAATGGCAATTTGAACGCACTAGTTGGAGCTGGTGATTGTTATCGATTGCTAAATAAAATGGATGCAGCTAGACAGATGTATTCTAAAGCTATTATTCATGAAGATGCGGACCCATTAGTATATGACAAGTTAGGTCAGGTATTGATGGCACTGGGTGAATATGAAGATGCTAAAAAGCAATTTCAAGCCTATGATCAGAAAACCAATAATGCAGGTCATCATCTCATCAAGAGTTGTGAATTTGCAATGGCTAATCAATTGGAGCAGAGCGCTTATGAGGTGAATTTGGAGTTTGAAAATTCTTCAGGTTCAGATTTTGGGCCTACATTTTATGATGATGGAATAATATTCTCGTCCACTAGAACTTCTTCTAGCAAAGGATATAAGAGTAAGCCAGTATCGTATTCTTCTAATGCCCGCTCTAAGGTTTTTGTAGGAGATTTAAACGAATATGGCCACCTCAATCATATCAGTACATTAAACCCTAAGTGGGATCAATCTTTAGGTCAAGGCCCACAACACTATTGTGCGGATAAGCGATTGATGGTCTACACTAAAAATAATTTTGTAGATGGGACTAGGCATATTCCTGATGCCAAACTCGAATTGAGCTTGCATTTTGCAGAAATGGATGCACAAGGCAATATTGTCAAAGATTATCCATTCGAGCATAACGGTCCTGGGTTTTCTACTGGTTATGGAACACTTTCGACAGATGGTACTATGCTAGTATTTGCATCAGATCGATCAGATAGTTCTCAAGGTGGTTTTGATCTTTTCGTTTCTTTTTTCGAAAACGGTACTTGGTCTAGCCCTGTGAATTTAGGTGCTAAGGTTAATACAGCTGGAAACGAGTTAGCTCCATATCTAATGGATAAAGATTTGTATTTCGCCTCAGATTATCACCCCGGTTTTGGTGGCTTAGATATATTCGTCTCTTCTAGAGATAGCAGGGGATACTACTCTAAACCAACAAATCTTGGACCGCAGGTTAACTCTACACGAGATGATTCTGAGTTTATATTCGATCCTTTTCAGAACCTAGGATTTTTGGTTTCAAATCGTGTTGGAGGAAAAGGCCAAGAAGACCTTTATTCTGTTAAAAAGAATGAGGATCACCTCATGTTAGTGGTGATGGATGCTGCGAGTAAGGCGCCTATCGGCGATGCTGTAGTTGATCTTTCTGCATGTGGAGGAAGTGTTTTTACCACAAACAATGCTGGACAATTTACCTATTCCATGGTTAAACATGGCGTTTGCAATATTATAATTAGTAAACCTGGATTTACTCAAAAAGAAATTGCCATTTCAAATTTTGGAGCAATGGCTTCCAATAAATTATTGGTGGAGTTGGTTTCTCTTTCCAGTAGCTATGAATTCTTAGTTAAAGAGATCAATACGGACAAATCCATTAATGATGCACTTGTATCGGTACAATCTGTTGTTTCGGGAGAATCTTTTGAGACTTACAGTGACGAATCGGGTAGAATTGTATTACCAGTCCATACAGGTGAAAATTACATGGTTCATGTACGAGCAGAAGGATATTTAGATCTGACAAAGCGTATAATGGTTGCACTCGGCGAAGATTCAAGATATGTTCAAGGGACTTTCTACTTGGATCCATCTTTACCAGACCCTATTGTACAACGATCTATTTCCAAAGATGAGCCAGTTTTAAATAGTTATGATAGGACTTTGCAATCAAAATCTGCCGCTGTTTTTGGGTATTCAACTGGTTATTATATTCAAGTAGCTGCTTTATCTACAGCAACTGAACCTAATACAGATAGATATGAGCAAAAATTAAGTGCTATTGCAGATGTTCATGTAGTGAACGAACAAGGAAAATATAAGGTTAAAGTAGGACCTTTTGCTTCCCGCAAAGAAGCTAGTTCCTATTTGGGTGAAGTTAAATCGGTTGGGTTTGAGGGTGCATTTATTGTCACAGAAGAACTGAAGGAATCCACTCCTAAGCAGCCATTGATAATAGAAGAGAATAAACCTGAATTGACTCCTAAAGGTATGATAAAAGAATACCAGGACGCTGATTTAGATCAAGCTGTTAGCTTTGAATGGGCGCCTGCAGAAGCTGTTAAGGTTGCTTCTGAAGAGCAATTCTTTATTCAACTAGGAGCTATTAAGTCGAATTCTTCAAATGTTGACGAAGCCTACAAGTCTCTATTGGATTTAGGAGAAATCAGTACCAAGCAAAGAGGGGAGTACTACCTCAAATTATTGGGCGGTTTTTCTACCAAGGAAGAGGCTAAGGAGGTTCTCAAACAAGTTAAGGAAAGAGGATTTAAAGATGCATTTGTGCATTAACAAAAGGGAGCTTATTAGCTCCCTTTTGTTGTTATATACATAATTGATTGGGTATTTTCGCTTACCGCATACAAGTTGCTATGTGCATAATTTGGAATCCAAATAATTTGTCCATTTTGATCCATTAAAATAGCGACTTGGTTTTTTTCTATGCGGTTTAGTCCCGCTTCACTCAATACCTTTTTTACCAGTTTTTTCTTTCCTTTCATCCCGAAGGCTTGTATTTGATCGCCGACTTGGTAATAACGCCATGTTAGTGGAAATTTTAATTGCTTGGCGTCAAATGCAGCACTTTGCTTTTTTAACGATTTGAAATTTATTTGTTCAGTTGGACATGCTTGTTGCGTATAGGACTTACCTGCGAATGAACATTCTTTTTGATCAATAGACCAAGCTTTGGTTTGATCCAATGATTTATTTTTGCCCTCAATGATATCCAGACTATCTTTTCTTAAAATAATGGTATGACTTTCTGTTAAAAATTCAGCTCCAATACTGCCTTTATTGATGGCCTCAAAAAGTTGATTATTTTGGTCTCTGTTGACACCAAAGGGATACAGCACTTTGTATAGTAAAAATTCAGGGTTGGGGAATTGGTTGATTTGACTGAGCGAAAATGTAGTCTTTTCTTCTTGAATAGTCCTATTGTTTTTGTAGAAAGCTTGAATAAAATGAGAATATAATTCAATACCATCGTCGATATGTTTCTTTGATACTTTGAATTGATCTAAGAATTTAGGAAATGCATTTTCTAATGGTTTGATGACTTCATTTCTAAATGTATTTCTAGTGTATTTATTGCTTTTATTGCTACTATCTTCCCGAAACTTTATACCATGTTCTGTAACAAACTGCTCAATCTCATCTCTAGAGCAATTCAATAGAGGTCTATGAATATTGTTAATCGTTTTAGGTATTCCTGATAGGGCTTGCAAATATGTTTTCCTTCCTAATTGAAAGAGTAGGGTTTCTAATTGATCATTGAGATGATGAGCAGTCAGAACAAATTCAAAGGCATGGGTCTTTACAAGTTCTCTAAAAAAGTCATACCTAATGTTTCTAGCTTTTTCCTGAAGGTTGCTAATTGGAGTACTAGCCTTTTTAAAGGATTCTACCTCCTTTACATGGCAATTCAACTGATGTTGTTGTGCAAACTGCTCCACAAATTCCTGGTCTGCAACGGCATCCTGTCCCCTAAGGTGGTAATTGACATGTGCTAAGCTTGGTTCTAAGCCGGCATTAAGTAGCAGCTGTGCCAAAGCCATAGAGTCCATACCTCCACTGCATGCAAGGAGTATTTTAGAACTTTTTTTTACTTTATGTTTTGACAGCCACTTGTCGAATGTGGATTGTACCATAGGTTCAATTTGAAAGCAAAAATACATTAAAATAAGCTTGTGGTGGCATATGATAGAATTTTAAGGTATTATTGAGCTTTAAATAACCAATTTATCTTGACATGAGAAGAATCTTGTTTTTAAACATTTGCTGTGTTTTTTTAGTAATGACTTCCTGTACAAAAGATGGAGCTGACCAAACAGCTAATAAGCAAGTAACGACTACACAGTCTGTTCAAACAGACAAAATGGATCCTGAAAGTAAGCGTGTAGTGGATAATTTAACCCAAAAAGGATTTTGGTATGTAGAGCATTGGCATAAACCTGTTGTAGGCACAAAAGGAGCTGATAAAGCGGCCTATGATGCTAATCGAGCACGTTGGTTCCAGTTTAGCGATGATGGTACTTTTTTACATGGACAACGCAAAGAAACCATTGGAAAGGGTACTTGGAGCTATGAACCGTCTATCGCAGCTATAAAAATGTTGGCAGACGATAAAAAGTATAATGCTGAGTTTCAGGTGCAAATGCACTCTGAAGGAGGTGTCATGTCTTGGACGAGCACCAAACGCTTTAATTCAGAGACCATTATGGCCTATTTGGAGGAATATGTTGAATTGATGGATGAGCTTCCATAGCTGATTTTGATTAGAAATTGGATTAGAGTTAAAATTTATAACGGCTAATTGAGGTTTGGGCAAAATTATTGATTAACTTGGTAAGGTTAATCATTGAATTTTTGAATTAAATACTCAACTTATGCTAAATCGTTTACAACTCTTATTTGTTTGTTGTTTCGTATTTGCTGTCTCAGGTTCTGCACAGGTTACTTTCTCGGAGAACTTCGACAATTACAATCCTGGTGATCTGATTGCGGCAAGTGACAATGTCAATTGGACAACATGGTCCAATTCTCCAGGGTCTTCTGAAGATGCACCTATCTCAGATGAACAAGCTTATTCTGGAACAAACTCACTAAAATTAGAAGGTACGCAAGGTCCAACGGATTTGGTATTGTTATTTGGTGATAAGTATGAAATTGGAACGTTTGATTTCACTACTCAATTGTATGTTGCTTCAGGCAAGGGTGCATATTGGAATTTCCAGGGAGAGGAAACTATTGGAGTTTCTTGGGCACTTGAATTCAGACTATCTGCTAACGGAACATATATTCTTAACTCTGCAGGTACCAACCACCTTACTGGTACTTATCCACAAGGAGAGTGGTTTGAAGTAAAAATGGCTATTGATTTATCTAGTAATGTTTGGACCTTATACTTCAATGGAGAAGAAGAAGGCTCATTCTCTAATTCAATTAATGCTGTTGCAAGTTGCGATATCTTCCCTTATGAAACTACCGCAGGTGCTTTATTCTACATGGATGATATTTCATATGAATACAATCCTCCACAATTATTGGATAATAATGTTATCCTAAATGGTGCTACACTTAACAGATATTCTCTTGTAAATACAGATAATACGCTTAGTCTTGAAGTACAAAACTGGGGTAATAATGAAGTGAATTCCATTACTGTAGATTGGAATGATGGAACAGCACACAGTGAAGTGATTGATGTTACGATTCCTTCTTTAGGAACTGTAACTGTTGACCATCCAGTTGCTGTTAATTTCCCTGATGCAGTAGAACATAATATAGAAGTAACAGTTACTGCTGTGAACTCATTAGATGATGAGGACACTTCAGACAACAATACTTCCAAGTTAATTACAACTTTAACCCAACTTCCAGAAAAGAAGGTGTTATTTGAAGAAGCAACAGGTACTTGGTGTCCGTGGTGCGTAAGAGGAACAGTATCTATGGCTCATATGGAGGAAAATTATCCAGAAACATTTATTGGAATTGCTGTTCACGCGGGCGATCCAATGGAGTTTGCAGATTATGCTCAGTTAAGTGATTATATCGCTGGATATCCAAATGCAACTGTTGATCGTGTATTGAGAGACGCTAGTGTGAATGTACCATTATTTGAATCCTACCACGATGAACGTATGGCTGCAGGTGCTGCTGTTGATATCAATGCTAATGCCACACTGGATGGAACGGAATTAAGTGTAGATGCTTCAGCTATTTTTAGAGCATCGTTTACAGGTGTTGATTACAGACTAGCTGTAATTCTGACTGAAGATGGAGTTACTGGAACAGGAAGTGGTTTTAATCAAGCGAATGCCTATGCAGGTGGAGGTAATGGACCAATGGGTGGATATGAAAACCTTCCAAATCCAGTTCCTGCTGCAGATATGGTGTATGACCATGTTGCTAGAGCCATTTTAGGTACGTTCGATGGTCAAGTAGGTTCTATTCCTGCTTCAATCGACGCTGATTCAGAGTATACTTATACCTTTAACTATTCCATTCCAGCTGAATTCGCTGAGGAAAATATGCACATTGTTGTAATGGTAATTGATAATGCTACAGGTAATGTCTTGAATGCTAACTCATTTGGTATGGCTCCAAACTCTAATAAAGAGATTGCTAGCCCAATTGATTTAAAAGTATTCCCTAACCCAACTGCTTCAAACGTTAATGTGACTTTTGATGCAGAGGGGGATTATCAAGTATTACTTACGAACATCAGTGGTAAATTAATGGCTGCAAAACAGTTTAATAATTTATCTGGTGAGCAAGTAGTTGAATTTGATGTAAGTGGGTATGCTGCTGGCTCATATGTCTTGACTGTTTCAGGTGAGCAATCATCCTACAGCAAAACAGTTATTATCAAATAATTTGATATAAACTATAAAAAAAGGCAGGTCATTTCGACCTGCCTTTTTTTATCTCTTACCTCTTTTTTTCAAGTTTTGAACATATATTTTGCTGTTCCTATTATGTCCTCTTAGATTGGTGGCAAAATTGTGTAATCCACTGCCGTCTCCTTTTGCACAATAATATAAATATTGATGTTCATCTGGGTTTAAAACTGCATCTATTGAGGAAATGGATGCCATAGCAATGGGACCTGGAGGAAGTCCTGGATACATGTAGGTGTTATAAGGCGAATCAAATTGTGTGTGTTTATTTAACACTCTTTTGGCTGAAAAGTCTCTAGTAGCAAAGATAGCTGTAGGATCAGCCTGTAGGGCCATGTTTATTTTTAGCCTATTGAGTAAGGCTCCAGCCATTTTTGATTTTTCTTGATCTTGGTTGGTTTCTTTTTCGACTATGGAAGCAAGCGTATATGCCTCTTCAGGACTTAATCCCAATGTTTTAGCAGCCTCTAATCTATTATTTGTTCTCCAAAATTTTTGGTGTTCCTTTTTCATGCGAAATACAATATCCTGAGGTGTCTCACTCCAATATATTTCATAAGTATTAGGAATAAAGTAGCTCATTACATTTTCAAGATTTGTACCAAAGGTTTCCGAGGTTTCGGGTGCAGTCAAAACTTCTAAGACTTCTAACGAATCAGCTAGGATAAAGGAGGCAATTTTTCCACTTAAATCCTCCAAGGTTCTGACATT
This sequence comes from uncultured Lewinella sp., assembly GCA_913056515.1. Lineage (GTDB taxonomy): Bacteria > Bacteroidota > Bacteroidia > Chitinophagales > Saprospiraceae > AM-2324. The sequence goes on along the minus strand of CAJXMP010000018.1, from coordinate 10,114 downwards.
ATTCAGCACTAATTGAGTCGTAGCTTGACTACCAGTGCGTAAAAAGCGGATTAATTCAACATTGCTGTTTATATCTGATAATTGAAATCGGCCCGTTCGGATATTAGAACCATATTTCATCAACTTAGCGGTGAGCTCCAGCTTTTTCGTGTTTAATAAAATGCCTTCCTCATGAAGTCGGTTACTTAATTCTTCAAGGGTAGTATTGGGGGCTAATTCTAGCGTGTAACCATTATCTGGCAATTCAATATTTTTACCAAAAATGGCTTGGTAGGTCAAAAAAGCAAAAACACCACCTATGATTAAAAGACCAAGACTTAGGTAAATAATAGATTTTTTCAACATTAGAGATTGGATTAATATTGTTCTTTATCGTTAGGGAATTTTACATTTTTAACATCATCAACGTATTGAGATACCGCAGACTTAATATCTTCAAATAAGCTCAGATAAGTCCTTAAAAAACGAGGTTGGAAATCTTTAGTGATTCCAAGCATATCATGCGTGACAAGAACTTGACCAGCTGTTGCACTTCCCGCTCCAATTCCAATCGTTGGAATATTAATTGCTTCTACAACTTGTTCCGTTAATTTTGCTGGTATTTTTTCTAGTACTATTGCAAAGCAACCTAGTTCCTCTAATAATTTTGCGTCTTCGATCAGTTTTTTGGCTTCCTCTTCCTCTTTTGCTCTTACGGTATAAGTACCAAACTTATATATAGATTGTGGCGTAAGTCCTAGGTGACCCATAACAGGAACTCCAGCGGATAAGATTCTTTTTACAGACTCCTCTATTTCTTTTCCACCTTCAATTTTGACTGCATGAGCACCTGATTCTTTCATGATGCGGATGGTTGATTCTAATGCATTCTTTGAATTTCCTTGATAGGTACCGAATGGTAGGTCAACAACAATCAGCGCTCGCTCAACTCCTCTTACAACTGAAGAGGCATGATATATCATTTGGTCTAAGGTTATTGGGAGCGTCGTCTCATGCCCAGCCATAACATTGGAAGCTGAGTCACCAACTAGTATTACATCTATTCCTGCTGCATCAATGATTTTGGCCATAGAGTAATCATATGCTGTAAGCATAGATATTTTTTCGCCTCTAGCTTTCATGGCATGAAGCGTATTTGTCGTTACTTTTTTGATTTCCTTATTTACAGACATAGCAATAAATTTTACGCAAGTTAATAAAGAGAAATAACAACCTGCTTGTTTAATTTTGGCATAACAAAAAAACAACAAGAAATAAACTTTTGTTTTTCTTTTCAAAAATCATTCTTTTGGCGTTTCTTTGTTCGAATATTTTAGATAAAATCTTTTATGAGATACCTATATTTTGTTCTGATTCTTGTTGTTTTTAGTGCTTGTTCTAATGAGATTGATTTATATGCCGATTGGGAAAATATACCAGTGGTATTCGGTTTGGTAGAGGCAGACGGTACTGATCAATATCTTAGAGTAGAACGTGTTTTTCAAGGTGAAGACGGTAATGCTTTTGATGCCGCTCAAAATATAGATTCTATTTATTATTCAAACGCTTCAGTATTTATAACCAATGAGACTACTGGAGCTAGCACTTTACTTGAGAAGACTGAAGTAAGCTCTACATTAAACCTAGACCGTGATCCTGGGCTATTTGCAAGAGAACCTAACTTTCTATATAAATTAGATGCAGATGACTTGTCCTATCAGGCTGGAGATATGCTTACCTTAGAATTATTTCAAAATGGGGTAGATGTGCCGTTTAGCGTGGCACAAACTAATATACTGCAACCCGTTGAATACATACCTAATTCAAGCGATATCATCTCATTTAGGCCTGGTAAACCAACTTCATTCAATTTTGAGTTTGGACCTAATTCAAAGTTATTCGATTTGATATTATACTTGAATATCACGGAATTTGACTCAGCAGATGAATCAATAACTGAAAAATCAATCAAGTGGGTAGTTGCTAGAGGTGTTAATATACCTGATGAGGTTACTGCTTTCTATACCTATAGTATACAAGGTGATGGGTTCTATGCGGCTTTGTTAGATAATTTGGAAGTTGTTCCAACTGTAACTAGATTTTTCGGAGAAATTTCTGTTGAGTTTATAGCTGCAGGAGAGGAACTTAAATTGTTTAATGAAATTGCACAGGTGAATACAGGAATTACCTCAGCTCAAGAAATTCCTGTGTATTCTAATCTGTCCAATGGCCTTGGTATTTTCTCTTCCAAGTCTACATCTAGAGTGGACGAATTGACATTAAGTGAGGTGACAATTGACTCTTTACGCAATTCAGAACTGACAGAAGCCCTTAATTTTAATTAAAAACTGACTTTTTGTCATAGTTTTCCTTTTTCACTTTTTGTGGCATAGACGTTGCTTATATATCAGTGTAATTATTAAACTGAAATAAAACGTTTATTATACAATGGGGAAAATCATTGGAATTGATTTAGGAACAACGAACTCATGTGTTGCCGTAATGGAAGGTAACGAGCCAGTTGTAATCACAAATGATGAAGGTAAAAGAACTACGCCTTCTGTAGTTGCCTTCGTTGAAGGAGGAGAGCGCAAAATCGGTGATTCGGCAAAAAGACAGGCTATCACCAACCCTCAAAAGACAATCTCTTCAATCAAAAGATTTATGGGTTGCCGTTATTCGGAAGTAAGTGGAGAAGTTTCTCAGGTTGCTTACGATGTAACAAAAGGCGATAACGATACTGTGCGAGTAAATATTGACGATCGTCAATATACACCGCAAGAATTATCAGCCATGGTACTTCAGAAAATGAAGAAAGTGGCTGAGGACTTCCTAGGACAAGGTGTAACGGAAGCAGTAGTAACTGTTCCTGCTTACTTTAACGATTCTCAGCGTCAAGCAACTAAAGAGGCTGGAGAAATCGCAGGTCTTAAGATTTCAAGAATCATCAATGAGCCTACCGCAGCAGCTTTGGCATACGGTATGGACAAGAAAGATCAGGATATGACTATCGCGGTTTATGACCTTGGTGGTGGTACTTTTGATATTTCTATCTTAGAACTAGGTGATGGTGTATTTGAGGTTAAGTCAACAAATGGAGACACGCACCTAGGTGGAGATGACTTTGATCGTGTAATTATCGATCACTTGGCTGATACTTTTATGGCAGATAACAATATGGACCTTCGTAAGGATCCTATGTCGTTACAGCGTCTGAAAGATGCTGCTGAAAAAGCTAAGATTGAGCTTTCAGCTTCAACAGAAGCAGAAATCAATTTACCATATGTGACAGCTAAGGATGGTGTTCCTTTACACCTGGTTTTAAAGCTGACTAGAGCTAAGTTTGAGCAATTGGCATATGATTTAGTACAGCGTACATTAAAGCCATGTGAGGAGGCACTAAAAGATGCTGGTCTATCTAAAAGTGATATCGACGAGATTATCATGGTAGGTGGTTCGACTCGTATTCCTGCTATTCAGCAAGCTGTGGAAGACTTCTTTGGTAAAAAACCAAACAAGAGTGTAAACCCTGATGAAGTTGTAGCTATTGGTGCTTCGATTCAAGGTGGTGTATTAAGTGGTGATGTTAAAGACGTTCTTCTTTTAGACGTAACGCCACTTTCTTTAGGAATTGAAACGATGAATAATGTATATGATGTCGTTATTGAAGCCAATTCAACTATTCCAACCAAGAAGACTAAGATATACTCTACAGCTCAAGACAATCAGCCACAGGTAGAGATTCATATCCTTCAAGGAGAAAGACCAATGGCTAGAGATAATCGATCTATCGGTCGCTTTATTCTAGATGGAATTCCTCCAGGAAGAAGAGGAGAACCTCAGATTGAAGTTACATTTGATATAGATGCTAATGGTATCTTAAGTGTAGCTGCAAAAGAGAAAACTACAGGAAAAGAGCAAAGTATTCGTATTGAAGCTTCTACTGGCTTATCTGATGCTGAAATCCAAAGAATGAAGGATGAAGCAAAAGCAAACGCGGATTCGGATAAAGCTGCTAGAGAAAAAGCGGATAAAATAAACGAAGCGGATCAGATTATCTTCCAAACGGAAAAACAATTGGAAGAGTTCGGTGACAAAATCTCTGACGATTTAAAGCAACCTATACAGGATGCTATCGTTGAGTTGAAAGCTGCCAAGGATGCTGAGGACCTAGCTGCAATAGATACAGCTAAGGAGAAGGTAACAACAGCTTTCCAAGCTGCTTCTCAGCAGATTTATCAAGCACAGCAGGAGGCTGGAAATGCTGATGCAGGTGCTGGAGCTGCTACAGACTCTGACGATTCCAAAGAAGATGTTACTGACGTGGAATTCGAAGAAGTAGATGACAAGAAATAAGGTTTCACATAGTTAGAAAAAAAGGGAGAGCATTTGCTCTCCTTTTTTTATTTACTGAATTTTAAACGTATTACATCTTGATTGGTCTCTGCCTGGAGGATTATTAGATAATTCCCATTGACTAAATGGTTTAGGTTGATACCACTTGACAATTTGGCTGCAGTTACCGTTTCTTGGTAAACGGATTTACCGGAAGGATCAACTATTTGGATTTGATAGTTTTGATCTAAAGCGTTTTCTAAGCCTTTTATGATTAGTACATCCTGTACCGGGTTTGGAGATACTTTGATGGCTGGTGGCTTATTTATTTCATCTAGATTAGTGGTCAAGAATATAGAAGCTGTTAGCGTACAATCTGGTCGATCGTCATTCCATACTGTCAATGTGTATAATCCGCCTGGCCCTATAATGATTTGATTACTATTCTCATCTTGAATGATTCCATCGATATCCCAAGTATAATGATCAAATCCTAGGTCAGCTACTAAGCTATCGTTATCTGGATTAAGTGGATCAGATACGACAGTTAAGTCTAGTGTTTCTGAAGCAATAGAAGGACTGGTAAAGGATGATTGAAGGGACATCATACAATTATTCTCATTCATCAGCGAAAGCGTATAATAACCCCCATTTAGATTGTTGAAATTTAGGTCTGAATAATCCGTATTATTTAGTTGAATGGAAACCCAAGAACTAGCATCGTAATCAGAGGTAAAACTCATGGAACCTAATTCGGCTTTATCACAACTTATTTCGGTTGTATTTAAACTGTAAGTTTCTTCTAAGCTGCTATCTGTGATAGCATAGACTTTACCACTAACAATTCCAATAACATAGAGATTTCCTTCCGCATCTTCTCCTAGTGAAACAAAATCTTGATTTGGTCCATTCAGTAATTGGGTTGGTTCTGTAACCGCTCCATTTTCATACCTAACACCCCAAATCAATCCACTGCAATAGTCTGTATATAAATACATACCAATTAGGTTGGGATATTTACATCCTCTATAAACATGTCCACCAGTTACAGAACAACCCTGTGTATTACTGTTATATACTACAACAGGTGCTGTGTAGGTATCTGCATCATCACAACCACTTGTATTATATGGTGCATCTCCCTCATAACATCTCCATCCAAAGTTGTGTAAACTATCCAGTTGATCAGCTGGGACTAGGTCTATCTCCTCCCATAAATTCTGTCCAACATCTCCAATCCATAAGTCTCCAGTTACCGGGTCAAAACTAAATCGCCAAGGATTTCTTAAGCCCGTGTATACGATAGGATTAGAACTTGGATTTTCAGCAGGAATAAAATAAGGATTGGATGGGGTAGAAGCATCTACATTAAGACGAAGCATTTTTCCCAAGTATGAATTTGGATTTTGGGCAAAATTCTGTGGATCTCCTCCAGAACCACCGTCACCCATTCCTATATATAGATAGTTATCTGGACCGAATGCGATGCAGCCACCATTGTGATTTCCGTAAGGTTGATCAATGGTAATGATAGATAAGCCTGAATTTGGATCTGCTAATGTTGGATTGTCGAAAAAGACTTGATACCGCTGAATCTCTGTATTACCCTGATTATTAGTAAAGTTGACAAAGAAAAATCCATTTGAGTCGAAATTCGGGTGAAATGCTAATCCAAGCAAACCTCTTTCATTGGAGTTTATAGATACGATGTCTTGTATATCCAAGAAAGTATATCTTTCTCCTGTGTTTTTTTCAATAGCAATAATTTTTCCCGCTTTTTCCACTATGAAAATGCGATCATCTCCACAGTGGGTTAAGGCTAAGGGCAAAGAGAAATTACTGTATACCTCTTCTAGGTTTAAGTCTGGGTCATTTTGTCCGTTTGCCTGATGCAAAAATGGAATTATTGAAAATAAAAGCAAGAGTCTAAAGCTTGGCATAAGTAGTATTTTATGGAATGATGTAAACTCACCGTATCTAAAATATGGAATTTTATTATTTTTGGAAAAAAAGGACCTTATGGACAGCAATAACATCATCGATGGTAAAGAATTAGCTAAAATAATTCGAGAAGAGATCAGATTGGAAGCTCTGGAAATCAAATCTGAAAGAGGAAGAGCACCCAAGTTGATTGCTGTTATTGTAGGTGAAAACCCTGCATCCCAATCTTATGTAAGAGGTAAGGTTCGCGCATGTGATGCTGCAGGATTTGAATCAGAGACTATAAAGCTGGAGGCATCTACCACAGAAGAGGAATTGATACAAGTAGTCGATGGTTTAAACAAGGATGAAAGTGTGGATGGATTCATTGTTCAATTGCCACTTCCTGACCATATTAATCCTGACCATGTAATTATGGCCATTGCGCCTGAAAAAGATGTGGACGGTTTCCATCCAGTCAATTTTGGAAAAATGGCTCAAGGTTTACCTTCATTCCTTCCAGCTACTCCTTTTGGAATCATTACTATGCTGGATAGGTATAATGTAGAAACCAGCGGCAAAAAGTGTGTAGTAGTTGGAAGATCGAATATTGTTGGAACACCAATAAGTATTCTGATGTCCAGAAAGGCCAAGGTAGGTAATTCAACCGTTACTTTAACTCATAGTAGAACTAAGGATTTAAAAGAAGAAGTTAAACAAGCTGATATTATCGTTGCAGCCATTGGCATTCCTAATTTTGTGACAGCAGATATGGTTAAAGAAGGCGCCGTAATCATTGACGTAGGTATAAATAGAGTAGAGGACAGTTCGAAAAAGAATGGCTATCGTCTGGTAGGTGATGTGGATTTTGAGGGAGTGCAATCTAAAGCTGGATTAATTACCCCTGTGCCTGGTGGAGTTGGGCCTATGACGGTGTGTTCGCTGTTGTATAACACTTTGCTTTCTGCCAAAGGTGTTATTTATCCCAAAAAATAATAAACCATTATTACAAATTATCCTAAGCATTATGGTGTTCTGATCATAATGCTTTTTATTTTTAGATATGAACGACTTTTTAAAGTATACTATTCAAGTTGAGGAAGATCAAAAAGAAATAATATTAGCTTTTTTATCTCTTCTAAATACAGATATGATTGAAGAAATTGATGCAGGATATGCATTGAGTTTCGAGATAGATGATCAAATAGAAGACTCTAAAAATGCTATGCAGGAGGTCTTAAATCAATTTGATTTAGCCTTTCAAGTAGAAACCGTTAAAGGTCAAAATTGGAATGCAGTTTGGGAGGCTTCCTTTCAACCCATTTACGTTCATGATTATGCCCAAATCAGGGCCTCGTTTCACCCCTCAAAATCCAACTTTAAGCACGACCTGCTTATTGATCCACAAATGTCTTTCGGTACAGGACACCATGCAACTACTTACATGATGGTTGAGCAAATGGAGGGACTAGACTTATTGAATAAGTCTGTTATGGATTATGGTTGTGGAACAGGGATTCTTGCTATTCTTGCTGCAAAAGAAGGGGCCAAACCAATAGTAGCGTTTGATATCGAGCAAAATGCATATGAGAATAGTGTTTCAAATGCAAAAATTAATGCGGTAGAACATATATCCTTATTTCAAGGCGTTCTATCTGATATACCTCAGGAATCCGCCTTTGATATTATTCTAGCCAATATCAATCGAAATGTAATTTTGGACTCCTTAGGTCAATTGAGTGAATTAATTAACAAAGAAGGTCTTTTATTAGTATCCGGTATTTTGATTAAAGACTTCGACACCGTTGTTAGCCAAGCAAATAAATTTAAATTCAATCTGGTAAAAAGGATTGAGAAAGATGGCTGGCTTTGTCTACAATTCAATAAAAACTAAGTTATATATTAATCCATATGATGAAACATATTAACATTCTGCTCTTAATTGTTTGTGCTGCAGGTTTAGTTCAAGCCCAATCAATTACATCTTTTTCTGAGGATACCCCTAGTTTTCTCAAGGAATTGGATGCCTTTATGAATTTTAATAAGCAGCCCTTACTTGAAGAAACACATGAAAGATTTGAGTCAATGACAAAATCGGGTGTATTTTCAGAAGAAGACTTACAAGGAATGCGCGCTGTTTCACAGTCCATGATTGAAAATAGATTATTAGCCAATCCACATTTTAATGCTTATCTCCAGTCCTGTATGATGGTTAAGAATCTTTCAGAATCTAACGTGAGTCTTACACAATGGAATGCTTTTTTGATGGAGGTGTTTGCTAGTGGAATCAAATTGAAAAGAGATAATTATAAAACCCTGCTAAGCTTTGGTGAAACTTATTTTGGGGAACAGATTATTTACCGAAAAACATCCAAATTCTATTGGGCTTCAAGTCAAACAAGTGATCTTGGCTTTAAAGTGGATCCTGAATCAGGCATTTCAGTAGAGTTCAAGGATATAGATTTAGTTTGTTTGCGTAATTCAGATTCACTTCAAATATTCAATACCTCAGGTTCTTATTTTATACTGGAAAAAAAGTTTGTAGGTAGTGGTGGAACATTGAATTGGGACCGATTTGAAGTAGAAGATGATATTTCGGTTGAACTAAGTGACTTTGAGGTGGAATTGACCAGAGGTCTGTATACTTGTAATGAGGTGGACTTATCTTATCCGAAGTTTTTCGGAACGCAATTAATTAGAGGAACCTTTGAAGATAAGATAGGATCGAAACCAAAAAATGGTAAAGGATTATATCCCAAATTTGAATCTGTTGATCAAGTGCTTGAGATTGATAATTTTGGTGCGGGAATCACATATTCTGGTGGGTTTAAATTAGCAGGATTAACTATTTATGGCCCTGCAGTTGGTGAGCAACAATCTGAAATTCGCATCGAAAATGATGAAGGCGAACTTAAACTTCAAACTTTATCCGACCAATTCAAAATTATTGTTGATAAGCGAATTACGGCTGAACAGGTAAGCTGTAATATTTTTATGAATGGAGATTCTATATATCATCCTAATATCATCTTTAGATATGATATTCCGGAACAGAAATTGGAACTCAAGCGTGGGAATAACGGTAATCAAAAGACGCCATTTTATAGTTCTATTCACCGGTTAAATATTCAAGCCGATGACATGAATTATTATCTAGGTGGTGATAGTTTAGTGATAGGTGAAAAAACACTTCAGTTTAATAATTCCAATGCTGTAGTTCAGTTAGAATCTCAAGATTACTTCTCTGAAGCTGAATTTATTTCTTTTAGGGGTGGAGCTGACTACAACATGATCAATATGATTTATAAAACAGCTCAAGAGGAAGGTTTGAGAAAAATAAGTGCCTATACCGTAGCGGAACAAATCAATCCAAAGTTTACCGCTGAGACTATTGAAACGGTATTGTATGCTTTGGTAGAAGCTGGTTTTATTAATTATTATTCAGATTCTAAAGTTATTGAAGTCAAAGACAAAATTTATCTCTATGCTGAAGCAACTCGAGGTGGAACAGATTTTGATCGACTAAAATTAGAGTCCGTTACAGAAAAGTTGGATAATGGTGTTTTGGATGTGAAAACAGGGGATTTAACCATGTTCGGTATTAAAAATTTAGAGTTTGCCCCTAAGAAATTTGTGGGATTGAAACCTTACCAACAACAGCTGACCATCCAAGCTAATAGAGACATGAAGTTTGGTGGACGACTTTTTGCTGGTTATTCATTGTTTACTGGAGATGATATGCGCTTTAATTATGATGAGTTTAATATTGAATTGGATTCAACTAAATATTTGGATCTATTCTTACCCATCATAGATGCAGTCGGAGAAAAAGGTAAATTAAAACCGGCCTATGCTTTAAATTCAACCATCGAGCATTTCA
>CAJXMP010000017.1 GCA_913056515.1 uncultured Lewinella sp. | reverse complement strand
CAGGATTTATGGAAAACTGAATGTTACATCCACCTGCAAAGTTTCCTAGTGAACGCATAGCATGAATGGCTTCGTCACGCATTCTTTGGTAAGCAGAATCGGAGAGCGTCATGGCTGGAGCTACAGTAATACTATCTCCAGTATGGATACCCATTGGATCTAGGTTTTCTACTGTACAGATGATAACTACATTATCATTGGCATCACGCAATAGTTCTAGCTCATATTCTTTCCATCCGAGTACAGCCTTTTCCACTAGTACCTCATGTGTTGGAGACATGTCCAAACCACGGCGTAGTTTTTCATCGAACTCTTCCTCTACATGGACAAAACCACCACCGGTACCACCAAGGGTATAGGAAGGTCTAATTACAAGAGGAAAACCAATTTTTTGCGCAGCGTCTTTTCCTTCTAAGAAAGAGTTTGCAATAATGGAAGGGGCAACGGAAAGGCCTATGTCAATCATGTGTTTTCTGAAAGCCTCTCGGTTCTCAGTCAATTCAATGGCATCAAGATCCACACCTATCAGGCGTATATTGTGCTTTTCCCAAACACCTCTTTCTCCTGCTTCAATAGCAAGATTAAGTGCAGTTTGTCCTCCCATAGTTGGAAGTACGGCATCGATATCTGGTTGTTCAACCAGAATCTCTTCGATACTTTCAACTGTAAGTGGTTTGAGGTAAATTTTGTCTGCTGTCATTGGGTCGGTCATAATAGTGGCAGGGTTAGAGTTGATCAAACTAACCTTAATACCTTCTTCCATTAATGAACGAGCTGCTTGTGTGCCGGAATAATCAAATTCGCATGCTTGGCCGATGATGATGGGCCCACTACCAATGATAAGTACTGAACGGATACTACTATCTTTTGGCATAAGATTTTATAGCTTTTGCTAGGAATAAATTTTGGCAAAAATATTTAGTCACTGTTTAAATTCCTAATTCTGAGTTATTATACTATTCAAATAAAGTCAAAAAGGTGTAAATCGTTCCTTAAACGATTTAATCTGTACAAATAATTTTGACTTAGTTGATAATGACTTGGTTGTCCGATGAATATTGTTCAAAAATAAGCTTGATGTTTGCCGCTTCATCTGAATAATAACTTTCCTTTCTTTTTATAGAATAATACAACCACTGGCCTGGGCTAAGCTTCTCAGTAGTAATATCTAGGTATGGGTTATCCGTGGAAGGGCCTTCCATGGTGAAATATGCAGTTTCACCATTTGGGTGGTTAAAAACAAGGGTGATAGTTTCTTGTTCAGTAAGCTTGATATTTGGAAGATTTAGTTTGACTTGATCTTGGTCCAATGTTAAGCTGTCTAACTGAATGACTGGCAATGCTTCCATATCAAGTTCCACCGTTTTCTTTTGATGCCATGGATCATAAAAACGAAATGATGCAGAAGATTCATAAGGGCGATTGGCTTCAAATTGATAAGTATATAGGTCTTCCGAGGTCCATCTACCACTCATGACTTGGTCATTGAATAGCATATCTTTTGTTGATGCATAAGGAGTTTGACTAGTGGAATCAGTAATAAATAGTTTAGCTTCAGCTCTAATGATTTGACCTTTGTTCAGGTACCTGATAGATAAGGTGCCGCTTAATTCAGCATTAGAATTCGAAGGGGTAGATGTGCAACCCAAACCAAGAAGTAGGAATGGAAGGCTTAATGTAAGTAATCGGTAAAAATATATTTTCATAAGTTGGTGCACCTTTAATGAGCATATTCAATTTGCATACAAGTTAAGCAACCCAATATTTTTTAAACATTATTTTTTTTAATGAACTCGTATTTGTGATGCAATAAGAGTGGATTTTATGGTGGTCAAGTCATTGTTTTTTAATATTTTGTATTAAATAATTGGGTATTAGAAACCTTGATTATTCTGATAAAATAATCAATTGCTATTTCGACTTTTCCTAATTTGCAATAGGTGAAAATGTCTTTTGTCCGGATTATATATTAAAAAAGACTTTATAACCGAAAGATATTTTTGAGCATTACGATTTTCCTAAGCCTTAATATTCTTTGTAAAGCGAAGGCATTTGGTTAATATTGTGTGTTAGACAAAAACTCGAATTAGATTATTGTAACTACTTAAAAAAGACTGTATGGTACGTTATTTACTTATGACCCTGTCTTTTCTGATATTTAGTTCTGTTGGGTTATCGGCTCAAGGAACACTCAATGGAAAGGTAACAGAAAAAGAATCTGGGTTAGGCGCCATTGGTGCAACAGTATTGGTCAAAAGAGGTGGAGTCCAGATTACTGGGGGTGTCACTGACTTTGACGGAAACTATTCCATTCCCAACTTGGATGCAGGTACATACGATGTAGAGATCACTTACATTGGTTTTGCTTCAAATAGAACAGAGGGAGTAATTATTTATGACAACAGAGTGGTAAAGCTTGATGTAGAGTTGAGACCAGATTCTGAGGTGTTAGAAGAATTTGAAGTAGTGGGCTACAAGGTTCCGCTTATTGAAGTAGATAACACAACAGGTGGTAAGACGGTAACTGCAGAGGAGATTGCCAATTTGCCAGGTAAAAGCATTGGGAGTATTATCTCCACAGTAGCTGGTGTAGCTTCTGTAGATGGAAATGTGAACGTAAAAGGATCTCGTTCGAATGCAACAGATTACTATGTAGATGGTATTCGAGTGAGTGGTTCATTACCTCCACAGACAGAATATGAACAGATCCAAGTATTAACAGGTGGTATCTCTGCTCAGTACGGAGACGTAACGGGTGGTATTATCTCTATTATTACTAAAGGACCTCAGGAGTATTACTCTGGTTCATTAGATGTGGAAACTACTACCATTTTTGATAACTACAACTATAATCTAGCAGCTGCAAGTTTTGCTGGACCTTTATTAAAGAAAAACGGTAAATCAGTTCTTGGTTTCCGTGTTTCAGGTCAGTATAGAGCTCAAGATGATTCTGACCCTCCACAGGGTGTATATCAAGTACTTAAAGATGATGTTTTAGCTGACTTAGAAGCAAATCCAGTGGATTATTATGGAGGTATTTTACGTCAAAATGCCAACTTCGTAAGTAACGAGGATATTGTAGAATTAGATTACAATCCTAATTCAGGGGTAAGAGATATGTTCTACACAGGTAAGTTAGATTGGAGAATTTCGAAAGCAATCGATGTTACAGCTTCAGGATCTTACCGTGTAAACAATAGAAGATTCCTCCCAGGTGGAGGTAGTGGTGGTTGGACATTGATGAACTCCCACAACAATCCAATGCAGGATTTCCAGAACTACAGAGTAAACTTCCGTTTCAGACACAGACTTGGTCAATCGGATTATACTGCTGGAGCTGAAAATAATAGCATCGTTCAGAACATTACTTATATTCTTCAGGGTGGTTTTGAGCGTTCTAATAATTTCACTTATGATGCTAGACACGAGGATCGTCTATTTGATTACGGTTATGTAGGTCAGTTTGATTATACCTTTAATCCGGCTATTGGTCAACCGTTTGATAGAGAAGACCCTAGTATTTATCCATTCTTTGTGGAACATAGAGGATTCTCACAAGTATTAACAGGTTACACTCCTATGGGCATTAACCCTGTATATGAGAATTATAATGCGGATTTGACAGATGGTGCTATTGAGTCTGAATATTTGGTGAGAAATGGTAATTTCTTAAGTCAGCCTATCATCAGTTCTTTCAATGGACTACATAATAACGTTGGTGCTATTTATAATAGTTATGCGAAAAGTGAGAACGATCGTATCACTGCACAGGCTAATGTATCTTTCCAAATTGTTCCTAAGAACAATACAGCGAACAGACATAATGTAAAGTTCGGTGCGATGTATGAGCAAAGAACAAGCCGTTCTTGGAGTATTGCTCCAGTTCGTTTGTGGCAGATTGCTGAGCAGCAGGTGAATAGAAATATCATCGGTGTGGATACATCAATGATTGTTGGCGATACTTTATTTGCACAAACAGGAGAATTGATTCCTTTGTATGACAAGGCAACTATTGATCTTCCAGGTAACTCATTCTACAGAAAGGTTAGAGATGCATTCGGAATTTCTTTGAATGAATATGTAAATGTTCATGGATATACACCGGATCAGTTAAGTCTAGACATGTTCTCTTCTTCAGAGCTAACAACTGAAGGAATCCTAGGATATAGAGGATACGACTATTTAGGTAATAAGATTACGACAACCTTTGATGACTTCTTTACCAGTCGTGATGCAGATGGTTTGAGAACATTTGATGTTCCAGCGTATACGCCAAACTACTTTGCATTCTTTGTAGAGGATAAATTTAATATTGAAGATATATACTTCAGCTTCGGACTTCGTATGGATCGCTTCGATGCCAATACTAAAGTGGCTAAAGATCTGTATGTATTGGAAGAGGTTTATACTGCTTCCGATTACCATGCAGCATTTGGTGGTGAGGCACCTTCTACTGTTGGTGATGAGGCGAAAGTTTATGTAACCAATTTGGAGCAACCTCAAGTTGTAGCATATAGAAATGGAGATACCTGGTTTACAGCAAATGGTACTGAAAGTACTGGTGCTCAAATCTATGGTGGTCAAACGGTACAACCGATGTATACGAATCCTGATGTAAAAATTACATCAGAAGATTTCGACCCATCAACTGCGTTTGAGGATTATGTTCCTCAGGTGAACTTCTCCCCTCGTCTAGCATTCTCTTTCGCTATTTCAGATGTGGCAAACTTCTATGCACACTACGATGTGATGGTTCAGCGTCCAGCATCAAACAATATTTTGACGCCGTTGAACTACTACTTATTCTACGAGGGTGGAACAGTATTTAACAATCCAAACTTGAGACCTGAGCGTACCATTGATTACGAGATTGGTTTCCAACAAAAATTGAATGATAGATCATCTATTAAGATGTCCGCATACTATAGAGAGTTGAGAGACATGATTCAATCTAGATTGTTGACTCAAGTTGCGATTCTTGGACAGTACACAACATATGATAACTTAGACTTTGGTACTACTAAAGGATTTACCTTCTACTACGATCTTCGTCGTACGAAGAATATCCAAATGCAGTTATCCTATACTTTACAGTTTGCTGATGGTACAGGATCAGATGCTAACTCTACTCGTGGTCTAGCGTTTAGAGGCGTTCAACGTTCTCTTTACCCGCTTAACTTCGATGAGCGTCACAGATTCGGATTGAACTTAGATTATTCTTATGCTTCAGGTAAAAAGTATAACGGTCCTACATTATTTGGTAGAGATATCTTTGCAAATGCAGGTGTGAACCTTCAGATGAACGCGGTATCTGGAAGACCATATACGAAGAAATTAGTACCAGTTGAACGTGGTGGAACATTTACTTTAGGTTCAATCAATGGTGCTAGAAAGCCATGGACTTTCCAATTGGACTCTAGAATAATGAAAAACTTCTCAATCGAGCGTGAAAATGGATCTAGTTTGAATTTCCAAGTATATATGCGTGTATCTAACATCTTGAATAGATTCAATGTATTGAATGTTTATTCAGCTACTGGTGTAGCAGATGATGATGGATTCTTAGTATCAGCTAATGGTCAGTCTCAGTTGACTGCTATTGATAGTGATCCTACCCTAACGCAGGAAAGATATATTTCAGCATACAATTGGAGAATGTTGAATCCAAACTTATTCTCACAACCGAGAAGATTCTTTATTGGAACAATATTCTCATTCTAATTGAAAAAAAGTAAAAAATGATGAAACATAAATATTGGCTATCTGCGCTTTTCATGGGACTGTTCCTTACGGGATTACAGGCACAGGAGGAGTGTTTGAAGCCGAAAGCTCAAATTGATCAGGGGGTTAACCGCCTGACTCAAGGCAAGATAAATAACGTCCGAGCGCGTCTTAGAACTGGTGGTGATAACTGGTGGGACGGTACTGGAGACGGTAAATATGTCGTTCCTGCAGTAGCAGCTGGTGAAGTAGAGGTTTCTTCTATTTTCGCTGGAGGTGTATGGCTTGGAGGATTTGACTCAGGTCAGAATCTAAAGCTAGCAGCACAAACGTACGGATCTGCTTCTGGTGATACGGATTTTTATAATGGTCCGTTGAATGATGCAGATGGAACAACGAATAAAGAGCGTTGTGAAGATTGGGATAGATTCTTTGAGGTATATGCATCAGAAATTGATGACCACTTGGCTTTATATGCAGAATCTTTACAAAATCCTGGTTCTTATGAAGCAGACCAAATTCCATTCGGAGTTAAATACTGGCCTGCAAGAGGTAATCAGTACTTTGCATCTTACTATGGTTTTGCCCTTCCTGATAATGAGCAGGGATTAGCATACTACTATGATGCAGACGCAGATGGTGCTTACGAGCCGCTGAATGGAGATTATCCAATCATCCGAGTAAGGGGATGTGAAGAGCCTCAATATCCAGATCAGATGATCTACTGGATTTATAATGATAACGGTGGTATTCACTCTGAAACAAATGGTGATGCTATCCAGATGGAGATTCAGGTTCAGTCATTTGCTTATGGTACAAACGACCAGATTAATGACATGACCTTCCAAGCATACCGATTAATTAATCGTGCGATTGATGAGATTGATTCTACCTTCTTTGCTATGTGGGCAGATATTGATCTGGGTTGTTATACAGATGATTATATTGGTTGTGATACGGTTCGTTCACTAGGTTATGCCTATAACGCGGATGAGTTAGACGGTACCAATGGTACAACTTGTGATGGTGGTGTTCCAACATATGGAGCAGAAGTACCGATGATTGGTATCGATTACTTTAGAGGTCCATTGAAGCCTATTTTCGATGATGATGATAATATCATTGATGAAGAGGAATTAGGCATGTCTTCTTTCGCAGTATATAATAATGGTGGTGTAGGTTCACCTCCACAAGGTACTACGGATCCAAACCAGGATTTCGAGTACTATAATTACTTATCAGGTTCTTGGAGAGATGGTACGCCAATTCAATTTGGTGGAGACGGATACCAAACAGGTGGTGATCAAGTAAATTATGTGTTCGTAGATGAGCCAACTAATAATGATGGATGGTCTATGTGTACTGAAACACTTCCTTCTAACTATGATAGACGTCAGCTTCAAGCTTCTGGGCCATTTAAATTATTGCCTGGTGCTGTGAATGAACTTATTGTAGGGGTAGTTTGGGTTCCAGACATGGATTACCCGTGTCCAGATTTGAATCGTTTCTTCAAAGCGGATGACTTTGCTCAAGGTTTGTTTGATAGTTGTTTCGATATCCTTGATGGACCAGATGCACCAGATGTGGATCTAGTTGAATTGGATAGAGAATTGGTAATGATTCTTACTAATGATGAATTAACATCAAACAATGCATTCGAAGCTTATGCTGAGGATGACCCAACGGCTCCCGTACTTCCAGGAATCGATCCAACATACCGATTTGAGGGGTATCTAGTTTATCAGATTCCTTCTCCAAATGATGTTGCAGACTTAAATGATCCAGAAAAGGCTCGTTTGGTTCTACAAATGGATGTTAAGAATGGAGTATCTTCTATCTATAATTGGAGCTCTGAATCTTTGACTTATCCTGATGGAACAACTGATGAGGTATGGTTCCCTACACTAGAGGTGGAAGGAAATAATGAAGGTGTTAGACATACCTTTAAGTTGACGAATGATGCATTTGGATCTGGAAATGATACTCGACTAATTAATCATACCAAGTACTACTATAAAGTAGTTGCTTATGGATATAATAACTATGAGGAGTTTGATGAAGATTTAGGCGAAGGACAGAGAAGACCATTTATTATTGGTCGTAGAGGTGGTGCTCCTTTCACGGCAATTCCACGTCCAATTGTTGATCAGACATTAAACTCTAATTATGGAGATGGAGCTGTTGTTACTCGTTTAGATGGTGCAGGTGTAGGTTCTAATTTCTTAGACCTTTCTGACGAGTCTCGCGAGGATATACTTAGTGATGATTTCGATGGATCTATTACATATAAAGAAGGTAGAGGTCCGATTGCTGTTAAGATATACAATCCATTAGAGGTGAAGAATGGTAGATATGAGGTTCGCTTCGTTGATTCTAATAACTCTGATGGAACTCTTGATGCAGATGCAACTTGGGAATTAGAAGATTTAGCGACAGGGGAGGTAATTGCTTCAGAAACTACTATAGAAAGGCTTAATGAGCAAGTCTTTGGAGAGTACGGATTCTCTATAGCTATTAAGGATGATGAGTCTTTACTAGATGCTACTAATCCAAATGGTGCTGTTGGTGCAGAAATTGAGTATGCTGATGAAGCTGGAGATCCTTGGTTGGGACTTGTTTCAGAAGATCTCTTTAGTGGCCAGAATGAATTCTTAAGCAACATATTTAATTATGTGGATTCTGATGGTGCAGCAGCATCCAATATTGATCCAGAAAATACGCTTGGGTCTATGGCTCCGGGATGGGTACCATTCCCATTAGCAACAAATGCGACAGCTACAGATGCTGGTTTCCCAATTATTGGACCGGGATGGTCTTCTAATGGAGCTTCTGCAGTATTGAATAATGCCTTGACATTCGAATCTATCGTTAATAACCTAAACAATATTGATATTGTATTTACCTCTGATAAGAGTAAATGGTCTAGATGTATTGTTGTAGAGACTTCCAATGCACTTATGGAGCAAGCTGGATATTCAACTGCTGGTGGTAGAAAGCAATTTATGCTACGTGATGCTACTTCAGTTGGTAAAAATGATAGCGATGGAGATGGATTACCGGATGCAGAAACTTCTGATGCTGCTACGGGTAAGGGTTGGTTCCCTGGTTATGCGATCAATGTGGAGACGGGTCAACGTGTGAATATCTTCTTCGGTGAGAACTCTTCATTTAGTGAAATTCCGCTTATAGATGCTTATTCTGCTGGAGCTGCAACTGGTGATATGGTATTCAATCCGACTTCAGATTTATTAACTGAATTTGACATAGATCCAGGATTACCATTCAGTGATCCATCATATCTTTTTGCTGGGGGACAACATTTCATATATGTTACCAATACTCCATATGACGGATGTGAGGAGCTATACAATTTGGCAAATAACTTGAATCCGACTTCTCCGGCATTCTTCTATTCCAACTATATGAGGAATATAGTTTGGGCTGGTTTCCCTTTCCTAAATACAAACTCTAGATGGGATGAGATAGGAAATGGCTCTACTGGACTTATTCCAACAGATGTTACCGTGAAACTACGTGTAACTAGTCCTTACAGAGTAGATGTAGGAACTGGTGTTCGTAGTGGGCATCCAACATATCAGTTTGAGATTAAAGGCAAGGAATCTACTGCATTGACTTCAGAAGAAGTTGAAACAGCATTAGATATGATCAATGTAGTTCCTAATCCATACTATGGATTCTCGGATTACGATTCAAATAACTTTAACAATACAATCAAGATCACTAACCTACCAGCGAAGTGTGTAGTTACAATCTACTCCTTAGATGGTAAGTTTATTAGAAGCTTTAACAGAGATGAGCAATACATGACTCCTTCTGGATCGAATAGAGGACTTCAGTCCGCACAATACAATCCAGATATCGAGTGGGATCTGAAGAATAGTCAGAATATCCCAGTTGCGGGTGGTGTATACTTGATTCACGTAGAGGCTGAAGGTCTTGGTGAGCGTGTAATTAAATGGTTCGGTACGAATAGACAATTCGACGCAACCGGATTATAATAAACTTGAAGGGAGCTTTAAGCTCCCCTCAATTTTGTTGATTTTGAATAAAAAATATTATGAAGAAATTAATTAACTATATAGTTGCCGCTCTAATGTTAGTTGCTTTCCTACCTGATACTCAGGCGGGAAACCCGGATAGACAAGGAGAGGCAGGGTTTGCCCAATTACTATTGGTTCCATATGCACAGTCTGCAGGACTTAGTGCTATGAATACTGCTTTCGTAGGCGGTCTGGAATCCATGGGTGTAAACCCAGCAGGTATGGCAGAGGTAACCGGCTTAGAAGTTGGTTTCCACCAAGCTCAATACCTGGTTGGTACAGATATTCGTTTGAACGCTTTCGGTCTAGTTACAGCCTTAAAGAATGGAGGTACGCTAGGTGTTTCATTGACAAATGTTGATTTGGGAGACATCGTTAGAACTACCACAGATCAACCGGAAGGAACAGGTAATACTTTTTCTCCTTCCATGTTCTCTTTGAATGTTGGATATGCTAAATCTTGGGAGGATAAAATTTCCGTTGGAGTTAACTTTAAAGTTGTCTCAGAACGCGTAGAAGATTTATCTCTTTCTACCTTCGGTTTAGATGCCGGAGTACAGTATAAGTCTGGTGAAAATGACCGTTTCCGTTTTGGTGTTGCGCTTAGAAACATCGGAGCACCGGCTACTTTCCAAGGGGAAGGATTGATCTACGTATCGACAGTTCCTTTCGAAGGAGGTACATTTACACAAACTACAACGCAGAGATCTTCAAGAGTAGAACTTCAGTCTGCTCTTAAAATTGGTACTTCTTATGATGTAATTACTGGAATGAACAAGCTAAGAGTATTAGCTAACTTTACTTCCAATGCATTCTCTAGAGATCAATTGGGTGGAGGTGTTGAATACCACTTAAAAGATATCTTTGTAATTCGTGGTGGATACCAATATGAATTAGATCAAAACGCTGCTGAACTTCCAATTTATACTGGGGTTTCTGCAGGTGCAACATTCAATTTGAAGCTAGGTAAGAAAGAAGATTCTGCTAATCTTGGACTTGGCTACGCTTATAGAATGACAAATAAGTTTGGTGGTACACATAACGTAGGTGTAACTATTAGCCTATAATTATACAACCATACGACTACAAAAAATGGTCAGCTCTTTGGGCTGACCATTTTTATAAATAGAAAATAAGTTAACTTGTGGATTTCCCTAGGATAGCTTATATTTGTTAAAAGGCTCTTTTCTGATTTACAGGAAGAACCTTTATTTTTTTGTCTAAACGAGGTGGAATCCTTCCACTGGCTGTTTCTTCTCCAAAAATGTTGGGATGACTGGCTACCTAAGTTTTTGAAAACTTAGGGTTTAGATTTTTTTCAAATTAAACAAGTGAAATATGTCAAATGTAACGTATTTAACTCAAGAAGGGTATGACAAGCTTGTTGCAGAATTGGACGATTTAAAATCACGAGGACGTTCAGAGGCCGCTAAGGCTATTGCAGAGGCTAGAGAAAAAGGTGATCTCTCTGAGAATGCAGAGTATGACGCTGCAAAAGAAGCGCAAGGTTTATTGGAACTTAAAATAAATCAATTAGAACAAGTAATGGCAACGGCTAGAGTTTTAGACACTAGTCAATTGGATAATTCGGAGGTACGCGTTTTATCTAAGGTTACTATCTTGAATAAAAAGATGAAAAGAGAGTTCACTTATCAATTGGTTGCCGAATCAGAAGCTAATTTAAAGGAGATGAAAATTTCTGTTGGATCTCCTATTGGCGAAGGTTTGCTAGGCAAGAAAGTAGGTGAGGTAGCTGAAATCAAAACACCAGGTGGAATTATGGAGTTTGAAGTATTAGAAATTAACATCTAATGGCTACTATTTTCTCTAAAATAATTGCGGGAGAAATACCTTGCTATAAAATAGCAGAAACAGCGGACTACTTTGCTTTTTTGGATATTCGTCCATTACAAAAAGGGCATACTTTAGTTATTCCAAAGCGCGAAAACGATTATATTTTCGATCTAGAAGATGAGGAGTTAGCTGGTTTAATGGTCTTTGCTAAACGAATTGCGAAAGCCATGAAGCAAGTACTACCCTGTGATCGAATAGGTGTCTCAGTTATTGGACTAGAAGTCCCACATACCCATGTGCATCTGGTTCCCATTCAATCGATCGGTGACATGGATTTTTCTAAGCCTATTTCGGATTTAAGTCCAGACGACTTTAAACAAATAGCAACACAAATTGCGGCAAAACTTTAAAAAAAGCATGTTGGATCATCCAACATGCTTTTTTTATTGAGCCGGCCTATATCTCGATTTAGCTAGGATTTCTTGAGCATCGGTCATATTCAGTAAGACTTCCATGCTAGTTTCTGGATATGATCTCATGTAAGATTCAATGATTCTGTAGCCTATATAATTTGCTGTTCTTCCCGGTGCATCCTGCGGCATACCAGGTGAATTGGGACTATGGTCTATCAATTTTCTAAAATCCTTCCAATTCGTTGAATAAAGTAATTCTTCATCAATCAAATGGGCATATATATTAGCTTCATTAGATGCGACCCATTGCATCTGTTTCTGATTGTATTGATGAATGATCGTATCTGATGCATTAGGCATTAAAGCACTTAGGACATATAGTTCTTTACCGTTTTCAATCATGTAATCAAGCAATTTACGATCCTGCATAGGTGCATTTAAATCATCTATCAGCGGCATTAAAGTATTTCGAACTAAATAGTCTTTTTTATAATGGCGGTTTAAGTATTCGGAGAAGTTAGGGTTACCTGCATTTATTGCCATGTAGGGCCAGTCCGATCCTAAAAAGAAATCTAGACCTACGGCAAGGGATTGTTCGTCATAAATGAAATTCGATACCCCATATTCGGAAATAAAGCTGGTCACATCCGGTGTCGGATTGTTAGGGAAGTAGTATTTGTAATACTTAAAAGCCTCTTCAAAGGAGGTGCCATCCATATTTTTATACAGTTCTTGGGACTTTTGATACATGGCCTGGATCATGCTATCTGCTATGAATCCATTAATAATCTTTACAGGACCCTCTGGAAAGATTAGGCTATCATATACTGGAAGTAAGTTTTCAAAAAATACTTCGGCAAAGACCGGATATTCCGCTTGAATTCGTTCTAATTCTGCCAAGGTCTTTGTAGTATCTATTTCAAAAAGATCCTGCTCAAAGTGCCTAAATTTTACATCAATCTCGATGTCGGATACATCAGGTACTACCCGACTATCTTTTTTACAAGAAAAACAGACAATAAAGCTAATCCTACTATAATCGATTTGATATGTTTATACATTCTGTTGATAAGTTTATGGTTCTTAGGCCAATAAATAATAAGTAGCCTACTTCTAGAGTTAGCTTATTTGATGGCCATGATGAATCGCTGTCAAAATTCTTAAATTAAATGCTAATTATCTATTATTATTGTTTGTAAATATTCAATTTCATTCAATTCTCAAAACTCTACACCATGAAAAAGAGCCTTTTAGTTGCTTTCTTAATGTTGGGGATGTCCTTGTCCTCTAGTTTTGCACAATCAGAAACGAGATTTGGTATTCAATTAGCTCCCACCTTTTCTTGGTTGGGAACAGATGATGGAGATATCGGTACCAATGGTACAAATTTAGGTTATGCTATGGCGATCAAAGCCGATCTTTTCTTCGCCGATAAAGCAGCCTTCTCCTTTGGTTTAGGCCTAGGTTTGAATCAAGGTGGAAGACTATTATATAACCACGGAGGAGACTACTTTCCTAATTCAGAGTTGAGCAATCCTTTATTAGCTACCTTACCCGATATGGTAGATGTGCGGTATAAAGTAAACTATATTCAAGTGCCGCTAAGTTTGAAGATCATGACAGATGAGATATTGCAGCTTAGAGATATTCGCTTTACCGTGGATGCACCTATTTTCACGCTTGGTTTTAGAAACAAAGCTTTTGCTGATATCACAGGCTTAACTGGGCTTGCTGCTTTTGATGAAAATTACTACAAGGAATTAATAACTAAAGAGGTGAATCCGCTTGACTTGGCATGGGGCTTTGGATTAGGTATGGAATATAGTCTGTCTGGATCATCTAAAGATGGAACTTCACTGATGTTAGGCTTGACTTATGGGCAGTCCATATTTGATGTAACTAGGAATCAAGGTATCAAAAGAGAAGACGGCGTAGAGGTTGAAGAGGATTCCCATGCAACTCGCCACAATATTAACTTAGTAATAGGACTGGCGTTTTAAATCAAAAACTGTGATCAAATTTAACAACAAAGAGGCCTATTTAGACTTTTTTATTGAATATGCCTTAATGGAAGACACAGGAGATGGAGATCATACTTCATTGGCTTGTGTTGGACCAGATGAAATAAGTACTGCAGTTCTTTTAGTCAAGGATGAAGGAATCTTGGCTGGCGTAGAATTAATGGAAATCATCCTAAAAAAGGTTGATCCTGATGCGAAGGTTCAAATATTTAAATCCGACGGTTCTTATGTAACGCATGGGGATATCGCCTTTCAAATCCAATGCAAAAGTCGAGCACTCTTATTAGCAGAGCGCCTGATCTTGAATACTATGCAACGGATGTCTGGTGTGGCTACTTTATCTAAGCAGTATGCCGATGCGGTACAGGGATATGATGTAAAGATATTGGATACTAGAAAAACTATGCCCTTAAATCGATTTTTGCAGAAATGGGCGGTAGAGATCGGTGGATGTATGAATTATCGCTTTGGGCTGTTTGATCGAATCATGATTAAGGATAACCATGTCGATGCTGCTGGAGGTATGGAGGCAGCTATTGAACGGGTCATAACTTATTTGGATCAAGTAAATAAGGACTTACCTATTACGGTTGAAGTTAGAGATTTTGAGGAGTTGAATAAGGTTATGCAATACGATAGGGTAGACCGAGTTATGTTGGATAATTTTTCTATTGCTGATACTAAGGAAGCAGTCGACCATATTCAGGGTAAAAAAGAAGTGGAGGCATCTGGTGGAATAACCTTGGATACGCTAGCAAGGGTGGCAGCAACAGGCGTTGACTTTATCTCTGTAGGTGCACTTACACACTCTGCAAAATCTTTAGACCTGAGCTTAAAAGTTCGAAAGTAATCAACGGATAATTATTGCTGAACATATCACTAATAAAAAAGAAAGGCCTAGGACAATCATCCACGCCTTTCTTTTTTTATGCAAAGGACCATCTTGTTGGTAATCTTGAATAGATCTAAGGACAAAGATGGCAATTAGAATTAGGGTTAATACAATCATGAAATGAGGTGTGTTTGGGGTAATTAAATTTATGCATCCAGTAAAGCTTTGTTGATGTCTTTGATCAAAGTTGGCCCATAATAGACCATTCCGGAATATACTTGTACTAAACTAGCCCCAGCTTCTAATTTTTCTATTGCATCTGCTGGTTTAGATATTCCTCCTACTCCAATGATAGGAAAGGCACCTTTGCTCTTGGTATGTATATAACGGATAACTTCAGTCGAGCGTTTCCTCAAAGGTGCTCCACTCAGTCCTCCAGCGCCTATTTGTTCCACTGTTGACATTTCAGTAGCTAAATTAGATCGATCAATGGTTGTATTGGTAGCTATAATCCCATCTATACCTGTCGTTGCCACTATATCAATAATATCATCTAGTTGTCCATCACTTAGATCTGGAGCAATTTTTAGTAAAATAGGTTTTGGACCCATTTTAGCTTGGTTAAGTGTTTGAAGGCCTGCTAATAATTTTGTTAAGGGTTCTTTCTCCTGTAGATCTCTTAGGTTGGGTGTATTTGGAGAGCTCACATTTACTACAAAGTAGTCCACATAAGGGAAAAGCGCTTCAAAGCAAATCTCATAGTCTTTATACGCCTCTTCATTTGGAGTAAGCTTGTTTTTTCCAATATTTCCTCCTATGATGACTTGGTCATCTGATCTATTCTTGATTCGATTGACAAAGGTGTCTAAACCTTCATTATTAAATCCCATTCTATTGATTAAAGCTCCATCTTGCGGCAGTCTAAACAACCTAGGTTGTGGGTTGCCGGCTTGTCCTTTAGGGGTGACTGTTCCAATTTCAATAAAGCCGAAACCTAAATTTTCGAGTTCTTTAAAGTATTTACCATCTTTATCAAATCCAGCTGCGAGGCCAACGGGATTTTTGAAACTTAGTCCGAAAACTTCTCTATGTAAGGATTCATCCTCCAAGCAAAACTGTTTGCGCATGATGCTTTTACCGAAGGGTAGGCTCAGTGCCAAGCGAAATAATTTCATCGTCAGATGGTGTGCTTGCTCTGCTTTCAGTCTAAATAGTATAGGTTTGAGTAGGCTTTTATACATTTTCCTATGGCTTGTTTATTGAACGAGTTGTTTGAATTCACTTAAAATCATGGCTGTTGCTCCCCAGACTACCCTATCATTCAGGTGGAAATAAGGAACGTCCTTTAGCGTAATTTTAGGTGAAATCTGAATATTCGTTGACCGTATGTTGCTCGGATTCAACAGCTCTTGCAAATCTACTTCAATTAATGCTTTTACTTCAGATTCTTGGAGAATAAATTCTGGTTGTTGATCAGTAACTCCAATAAAAGGGCTTACTGCAAAATTGCTAACTGGAATATATAATTCACTCAAAGGAGCTAAAACATTTACTTTCTTTGGGTGAACCCCTAATTCTTCATGTAGTTCTCTCAAAGCAGTATCTTGAAGGGATTGATCTATTAGATCTTTTTTCCCACCCGGAAGGGAGATTTGACCTTTGTGTTTATCATGTATATTTTTGCTGCTTCGTTCCATAAGGCTAAAACTAAAGGAGCCTAGACTATTGGGGTATAGTAAAATACAAACGGCTGACAAAGTAGCTGTTTCAGGAGCAGGTGGAGTATAATATCTGAGTTTGTGTGACATCTTTAAATGTGCGGAACGACCTGGAAGTCCGGAACTTAGCTTCGATTTGATTTGATGTACCAGTGTGTCAATCATTAATTTTATTTTTCACTTCATTATGCTAACAAAAAAGTAGTTTTATTTGTTACTTCCTCAAAGCAAAGCCTAATTAAATATTATAACCAAAAATTAAAGGCGAAATTTTCATATTTCACCTTAAAGCGTTTAATTTTCGATTATTCTAAAGGAGTATAGACTCAAAAACTCTAATCATGGCAAGAATTTTAGCAAATGATGGTATTCACCCTGCAGGAAAGGCAATGTTGGAAGAAGCGGGGCACGAAGTGGTTACAGACAAAATAGCACAAGAAGATTTACCTGCACAATTACCTTCTTTTGATTGTATTGTAGTTCGTAGCGCAACCAAAGTACGGGGGCCGTTAATCGACGTATGTCCCGACATAAAGGTTATTGCTAGAGCTGGGGTTGGATTAGATAATATTGATGTTACCTATGCAGAAAGTAAAGGTATTCGTGTTGTGAATACGCCTGCAGCTTCCTCTAGATCAGTCGCAGAGCTTGTTTTTGGACATTTCTTGAATGTAGCTAGGTCTTTACATGTTACAAATAGAGCGATGCCCACTACTGGTGCGACAGAGTTCTCCAAATTAAAAAAGGGCGCTTCTAAAGGTATAGAGTTATTGAACAAGTCGGTTGGTATCGTTGGCTTTGGCCGAATTGGACAGGAAGTTGCAAAGCTGGCATTAGGATTTGGAATGAAGGTATTAGCAGTAGATCCTTTCGTTAGTGAGACTACGCTGAATTTAGATATAGCAGGACAATCATTGGAAGTTCCTATTAAAACGATTGAACTAGAAGAATTACTTGCACAAAGTGATTTTATTTCATTACATGTTCCATTTAGTGGGGGTAAACCAATTATTGGCCAAGAAGAACTAGGATTATTAAAATCTACTGCGGTCATTGTAAATGCTTCTAGGGGTGGTGTAATTGATGAAGAAGCTTTAATGCAGGCTGTTGATAATGGGAAAATATTAGGTTCGGGTTTGGATGTTTTTGTAAATGAACCAACGCCAGATGGAGACTTACTCCAGTGTGCGGGTATTTCGTTAAGTCCACACATTGGTGCATCCACCAGTCAAGCACAAGAAAATATAGGTACGGAGCTTGCGCGGAAAATAATTGCCTTATTGGGTTAAAAAAAAGGGATTGCAATTAGCAATCCCTTTTTTAATTATCCTTTGTAAAAAGGAGGTTTCACAATGGTAGCCTCCATAAATTTTTTCCCTGCTTGAATAAGTAGCTTATTACCAATCTTCGCCAGTTCTTTTGGCACATAACCCAAGCCGATAGGATGGCCTAAGCTAGGTGATTGCGTACCAGAAGTAACGTAACCTATCTCTTCTTCATCCGTATTGAAAATTTTATAGCCATGCCTAGGTACTCTCCTTCCATCTAGGGTAAAGCCAACTAGTTTTCGCTCCAAACCCGCTTCTTTCTGATTAATGAAGTAAGCTTTATTGTTGAAGTCATTGTTTTCGGCTTTCAGTTTAGTTATCCACCCTAGACCTGCTTCTAGAGGAGAAGTTTGGTCATCTATATCATTACCATAAAGGCAAAATGCCATTTCTAGTCTAAGCGTATCACGTGCGCCTAAGCCAATTGGCTTGATATCCAAATCTTTGGCATGATCAAAAATAGCTTCCCAAAGCGCTTTGAGTTTATCGGAAGGACAGTACAATTCAAAACCACCTGATCCAGTATATCCAGTAGCTGAGATAATTACATTTTCTATTCCAGCAAAGGTTCCTTTTCGGAAGGTGTAATAACTGATTTCATTCAAATCAATATCACAAAGTCCTTGAAGTGCTTTAATGGCATTAGGGCCTTGAACAGCTAGTAAACCTGTCTCATCCGAAATATCAATCATACGGGTATCAAAGCTGTTATTTTCTTTGATCCAGTTCCAATCTTTTTCCATATTAGAGGCATTGACTACAAGCATAAAGGCTTGTTCACCTGCTGCACAGTTATCTTCTGGTAGGCGATAAATCAATAGATCATCTACAATACCTCCAGATAAATTGGGCATGCATGAATATTGAGCTTGATTAATCTCCAGCTTAGAGGCATCATTGGAGCTGATTTTTTGAACCAATTGCAGTGCTTCCTTTCCCTTTATTATAAACTCTCCCATGTGAGAAACATCGAAAACACCAACATTATTACGTACTGCGTGGTGTTCATCTGTGATTCCAGTATACTGAATCGGCATATTGTATCCAGCAAACTCTGCCATTTTTGCTCCTAGATCTTGGTGAATTTGCGTTAGTGGTGTCGATTTCATTTCAAACAATAATTTAGTTTAAAAATTCGATGTCAAGAATTTGATCTCCTTGTTGGATTTGATGAACTACATCCATTCCCTCGGAAACTTTGGCGAATATAGTATATCTTCCGTCAAGATGAGGCGTTTGAGCATGAGTAATAAAAAATTGACTGCATTCGGTATCTGGTCCAGCTGACGCCATTCCCACATATCCTGCCTCATAACTGGCATCTGAGAACTCTGATCGAATAGAATGATCTAAACTCCCATATCCATCACCTCGCGGACAACCACCTTGGATTACAAAATTGGAGACTACTCTATGAAATTGATTATTCTTGTAGTAATTGGATTTAACCAATTTGATGAAATTAATGACCGTAGCAGGTGCTAGGTCAGGTAACATACTCAAAATGATATCCCCTTTATTCGTTCGAATGACTATCTTCTGATCATTGCGTATGTCTTCCAGTTGTGTCCAATCAATAGGGTAATTATAGCTCGGTTTTTGCGCTTCCACTGTCTCTCCAGTTCGGAGTAAGCTTATCTCCTTCCTTAAGGCCTCATAGGCTTCAGTCTGCCTAGGCAGGACCAATCGCTGTAGTGCAGTATCCAAATACAAGTCGTTTTCAATAATTCGATTAAACCCAAGATCTTCAATATTTAATATTCCTGAAGCCTCATATACGGGCCCATCATCAGCACTGAGTAGAATAACTTTTAGCGAATCCGCTATTTCCTGTCTAACTCTTCTATAATTCCCACCATAAAATCCTCTAAAGTCTCCCATAGCGCAAATGCGTTTGATCGCTTGAGCTCCAGCCGTCCGCATAGCAGCTTCTGGATGGTGGGTTGTTTGTTGGAGGATATATCTATAATTCCAACGGTCATAGGATAAGCCTTGGATGGCTTGTAATTTGGATTGTGGAGAAAAATTACCCTCTACGAATTGCTGTAATTGCCTATTGATGGCGTTTTTTGTCTCAACAAAATAGTTAGGCAAATGCCTATTGGCAGCCGTGAGTAATTTACTCTTAATCAAGAGCGGAAAAGTATCTTTAGCTAATCGGTAATACATTTTGGCATATCGTTCATCTCCGTTTTGGATTAACTGATCAGCTGCTACTTTTTGTACATGTTCATTTGGATCACTTAGTGCAGTGATTAAGGTTTGGTGAATGCTATCATAGGGAAAATTACCTAGAGCGCGAATAGCATTTAGGCGAACTCTGTAATCTTGGTTTGGCTCTAACAAGGCCTCAATCTTCGGTCTAGAAGTAGGCTCACTTACTTTCCCTAGTGCAATGGCTAATGCCATCTTGATATTTGGATGTTGTGCTTGGAGATTAATGGATTGCAGGGATTCATTAGTTAGATATGCTGCTGGTGCCCTGCTCAGATAATGCGCTGCTAATGTTCTAGCATCCTCGGGATAATCCGTTTCATTTATAAAGTCAATAGCTTTCGCTATACTTTGGTCTGAGTAAATTTTGCGCTGTCCAAAGTTAAATATACCTTTGATCTGACCATTCAATAATATACTATCTGTGGCTCTGTAAGTTTGGAGGGTGCTGAGTGCTTGAAGGCTTTTTTCGCTACCACATTTTCCAATAGCTTCGAGAATTTTCTGATTAGATTCATTCCATTTGTTAAGGGAATCTAGGCGTTCAAATGCGTCGGTTAGATAAACTTCGGAAACAGGGTGTCCAAGTTGACCTATGGCAAATGCCGCCGCTGCTCGAACTTCAGGAACGGGGTCTTTCAACAAGTATGCGAGACTATCTGATGCTTGAGCTGGAAGATCAAGACTAGAAAAGGCAAGTGAGGCCAATTGCCTAATCGTGGGATCATCATTTTTTAAGTTGAGGTATAAAGAGTCTATTAATTGTTGATCCTTGAACTCCCAAATGCGTTGGTGTGCAGGGTTGTAAAAATTGGCTTCTAGTACTTTTTGCTCTTTAGGTTCCGGCACGGTACAAGCCCAGGTGAGCAGGATAAGGCTAAAAGCTAGTAGATTATTAAAGTGGGTTCTCATGAATATTAATCTTCTTGAATTAATGATGCCAACGCTTTAAAATTACTAAGTAGACCATTAAAAGCAGGTATTTCAAAGGAGTATTTAAAAAAAAGTTGAAAGGTCTGCAACCTTTAAAAAATCTAATAGTCATTAGAAGTGTGTTAGAAAGCACATTAAACTAAATCTGTATTTAATTAAGGTGGATTATTCCCAAACTCATAAAGATCTTGTTAAAGGCTGTCTGGATAATGACCGGAAGGCTCAGTTTGAGTTGTACAAACAGTACTCTCAAGCGATGTACAATATCTGTTTGAGAATGGTGAATAATGAAATGGAGGCAGAAGATATATTACAGCAATCGTTTATGGATGTGTTTTCCAAAATACACATGTTCAAGTTTGAGTCTAGTATTGGAGCATGGATTAAACGAATTGTAATTAATAATTCGATCAATTTCTTAAAGAAGAAAAAGCTCCAATTAACTGAATTAAATGAACAAGTGAGCAGTGTAAAGATAGAGGAAGTCGAGACGAGTTCTTTGAACATCCAAGTCGTAAAAGATGCTGTGCACGAACTTCCAGAAGGATACAGAGTAGTTTTTAATCTTTATGCTTTTGAAGGATATGACCATAAAGAGATTGGAGCCATTCTCGGAGTAACCGAAGCAACTTCTAAATCTCAATATAGTCGAGCCAAAAGAAAGTTAAAGGAAATCATTCAGAATGATTTTGTAGAGCAATATTAAAATCAGATCTAATGGACAATTTAGAAAGGTTTATTAAGGAAAACAGATCGGCATTTGATGACCAAGTTCCTAGCTTGGATGTCTGGTCAAAGATCACCGATCAACTGGACCAACAACAACCCACAAAGGTAAGGCACCTCAAGATTTACAGCTATGTAAGTCGAGTTGCTGCAGCTTGTTTGCTGCTGTTTGTAGGGGCTTATTCAAGTCACACCTACTTTCAACAACAAACTATTGAAGGGCTTTCCTACAATATTGATGAGTTGGCTCCAGAGTATGCCAATGAAGTGGAGTTTTACCAACAACAGGTTAATCTTAAGATGAACTCCCTGGCTAACTATGAGTCAGTACATATGGTTACAGACGATATGCTGCAATTGGATGAATCATTCGAAGAATTATTAACAGAGCTTAAGGATGTTCCTTACCACAGACGAGCTCAAGTTATTCAAGCCCTGATTCAGAATTTCGAAAACAAAATTAATGTGCTGGATAAAGTCTTAGAGGAGGTAGAAGAATCAAATACAAATCCACTAAACTCCGTTGAAAATGAACAAAGTTTATAAAGTTAGTTTATTAGGCTTATTCTTAATTATAAGCACTATGGTTCAGGCCTTAGGCCCAGAACAGATTTTCACAAAAAATATCAAGAAAGAATTTCCCATTTCAGCTAATGGAACTTGTAAGATTTCCAATAAGTATGGAGAGGTAGTCTTCAAGAATTGGGAGGGTAATAAAGTCAGAATAGATGTTTTGATTAGTTTGAAATCAAACTCAGAATCTACTGCCCAAAAATCGCTAGATAATATCACTATTGATTTTGAATCTAGTGCGGCATTAGTATCAGCAATTACTAATATGGAAGATTCCAACAGTAGCTGGGGTAGTAATAAGATTCAAGATTTAAGCATCGATTACAAAGTATACTTGCCAAGTACGGTATGCATTGATGTATCCAATAAGTATGGAAGTATTTTAATTCAAGATCACAGCGCTGCTGTATCCATGAATCTTAAGCATGGGGATGCAATCATCAGTATGCTGAAAGGAGATTTAAACTTGGAATTGGGGCATGGTAAGTTAAGTGCAGGTAAGATTCAAGATTTATCTGGTAGTATTTCTTACTCGGATGTATCTATAGCCCTTGCGGAGCAAATTAATTTGAACTCTAAATACACAGACTTTTCTATTCCTAAGGCCGATCAATTGATTTTAAATTCAAAGTATGATGAGTTTATCGTTGGTGCCATTAATTTGATGGAAGGGAATTCAAAATATACGGACTATAAAATTGGAGTATGTGAGTCTATTGTTTTAGAAGCTCAATACGCGGATTTAGAAATAGAAATGTTGAAGGATAAAGCGAAATTAAATATGCGTTATGGAGATACCGCTATTTCAAATTTAGCTAAAGGATTCGGAGATATTAGATTGACTGGAAAGTATACAGACTTCAGTCTGGGATTGGAAGAGGGGTCTAATTATCAGTTCTTTGCTACTGGAGATTACGCAGGAATTGAATACCCGAGTGCTTTGAGGCTGACCTACAATGTAGAAAAAAGAACTTATCAGGAGGTAGAAGGATATGTAGGGGTTCAAGGAAGCCGATCAAAGATACAGGCCAAGCTAGACTATGGTGGCCTAAAGATTCACTATTAATTCACTAATTCAGATTTCAATATTGAAGCTGCTGTGGACATCACGGCAGCTTTTTTTATGTAATATTTTATCTGAATGTGAGTTATTAGGGTTATAATGCTTCTATTAAAGCAATAATAGTTTGATATTGGCCTATCATTTAAATAAAATACAATGCATAATCGACTGATTTATTCATTAATTGCTGCCTTTTCGATTGTTATCGTATTCTCTGCTTGCTTGCAAACAGATGAATTAGGGGAAATGGAGGTTATAAGACCTGAAGGGGAGTATGTGCTGCCATTAGTTAAGGCGGAGGTGAATATGAATGACTTGGTGCAAGAGCTTGATGAGTATACAGAGTTCGATACTACGGATGATGGTTTAATTCTTTTTAGGTATTCAGGGGACTTACTCAGAAGGACTAGTTTCGATATTTTCAATTCTATTGAGAGTTCTCTTAATAATATTCCAATTATTATAGATCAACCCGAGTTTCCTATTCCGTTCACCACTCCTGACGGCATGGAGATTTACTTAATGGACGTGAGTACGGGATATATTGTTTATTTCTTTCAGTTTGAGGTTACCGAAACAGTGGACGTCATTATTGAAATCCCTGAACTGTCAGATGCCGCTGGGGTGCCGTTTAAATTGGAGGATACGTATGGCCCTGGAAATATCTCTGTGTTGGACACTATTTTCTTAGCGGGTATGCAGCTGAATGCGGATGATAACGGTGAGGTAAAAGTCCTGCACCAAATTGTATACGATTCAGGTGTTACTGATGTATTTAATAGTTTCATAATTACGATTAATGATCTATCCTTTGATTACGCTGAAGGAAATTTTTATAATCAAATGCACCCCGGAGCATTAGATACCATTGAAATTGAATTGTTTGAAAGCTGGAAAGGTGGAGAGGTGATCTTTGAAGATCCAACTATAACGTTGACAGTAGATAATTCTTTTGGTGTACCTACCCGATCAGTAGTAGAAGTCTTTGATGTGTATTCAGTTGATGGCTCAGTGGAGTCACTTGATGGAGATGCAGTTACAGATGGAATCAATTTTGAATATCCACTTTTAAATGAAGTTGGGATAACGAAAACTACCAGTTTTGTTTTTGATAAGGACAATTCTAATGTACAGTCTTTGTTAAGTTCTAAACCTTTATATGTGGAGTATCTAGTGGATGCAATTACTAATCCTGATGGAGATCCAATTGTAGGATTTATTGATAGAGAATCGGAGTATAGTGTGAATGTTGAAGTTGAATTACCTATTCATTGTAAAGTAATTGATTTCTTGGTCATTGATACTTTTGAATTAGATCTTCAGATGTTGGACAATGGGACCGTTAAAGAAGCTGGATTGTTG
Source organism: uncultured Lewinella sp. (assembly GCA_913056515.1). Taxonomy (GTDB): domain Bacteria; phylum Bacteroidota; class Bacteroidia; order Chitinophagales; family Saprospiraceae; genus AM-2324. The sequence goes on along the minus strand of CAJXMP010000017.1, from coordinate 2,877 downwards.
CTAAATTATGAGACCGCTTTACCTATTGCTATTGACATGCAACTTAGAATGCTGGACGAATCTGGACAAGACATTGGACCTGTATTTGAAGAACCAGGCATCAAATTTAATGCTGTAAGTATAGATTCTGACGGGGAAGCCATAGGCAGTGATGCGGAATCGTTTTTTATAGCAATTGATGCAAATAAAATAGAAGACCTTGCAAGAACTAAGCAATTAGTTTTAGATGTTAAGTTTAATACTCCTAATAATGATCAGGTTGCGGTTAAAGTAAGACCGGAACAGTTCTTGAAGTTTAATCTTGGACTTAACATTAAAAGATAAGTTACCCTATGAAAAATAAAATTCTAATCTTATTCTTTTTGGCAAGTGCTTCCATAGCATCAGCCCAAAATATGCAGGTGTTATTTGGTATGGATAAATTGTACCAATCCTCTTATCTGAATCCAGCCTACATTCCACATAATAGAGTGGTAGTTAGTATGCCCTCTTTTTATAATAACTTATCCATTAATGGACCTGCTTATGCTGATATCTTTCAAAAGGATGGCGGCTCGACTGTTTTAAATGCAAGCAGTCTTTTAGCAAACTTAGAACCCACTAATTATTTTAGAGAAGATATGGAGATTCAAACCCTAGGACTCTGCCTTAGTGTAGGACCTTTGGGTGTACAAGTATATCACAAAACGCGTTTTAATGCTTTTATTGAGTACCCAGAAACACTACCATCATTAATTTGGGAAGGAAATGCACAGTATTTAGGTGAAACGGTAGACATTGGAACTTCATTATTTCTTCATTCCCGGAGTGAATTTGGACTAGGAGCTTCACTGACTTTAGGGGGATTGAATATTGGAGCTCGTGTAAAGTATTTGAATGGAATAGGCCACTTACATTCTTTACGCCATGCTTTAAGTATTTATACTGATCCCACTGATTATGAAATCACTATGAATGCTGACTACCACATTCAATCTTCGAATTCTTTGACCTTGAACGGCTTAAATGATTTGAGTTTGAATTTTAATTTGGGAGATGTGAATCTAAATGAGCTATTCTCTAGAAATAACGGTATTGCATTTGATCTTGGTGTCCAATGGCGAATGGGTAAATTAGAAGTTTCGGCTGCAGCAAATGACATAGGTTCTATTGCATTCGACACAGGTATACGTAATTATAGCAGCTCTGGTACTTTCTCTTATGATGGCTTAGATATATCAGATGTTTTAGGTGGTCAGAATGTAACGCTAGAAAGTGCTGTTGATACTTTAGGTCAACTCTTAGATTTTGAGGAAGATGCCTCTACGTTTGAATATACCTTGCCGGCTTCTTACTATATTATGGGTAAATACAAGCTTACTGAAAATTGGGATCTTGGTGTGAGTTATTTTCATGAACGTTTTCTAGATAATCCGGTTAATGCTTTAAGTGTTTCAGCTGGTGCAGGAATTGGTTCTATTTTTAGGGTGCGAGGAGCTTACACGATTCGTAATAAGAACTATACTAATCTAGGCGTAGGAGTTAGTGCAAAGTTGGCTTTCCTAGAATTATATGCACTCACAGACAATGTTTTGGTGATAAGCGATCCACTTGGAGCTAGAGACTTCAATATATTAGTTGGGGCCAATTTTGCTATCTCTAAGAAAAAGAAAAAATAATTAACAGCGCCTTTAATTTTTCTTTGAATTGGGAAGTCCTGACCGATGGAGTATAGACAGTTGAGAACTGAATGTTTTTTTAATGTTTTCCTCCGTAAATACTTCGGCTACTTTTCCAGCAGCAATCAATCTTTGATTTAAAAGAATAACTCGGTCAAAATAAGATTGAACAGAGGACAGATCGTGGTGCACTACAATGATCGTTTTGCCCGCTTGAGATAGTTCTTTTAACACCTCTACTATTTTTTCTTCCGTAGTTACGTCTACGCCAACAAATGGCTCGTCTAAGAAGAATATTTCTGCTTCTTGCGCAAGTGCTCTAGCTAGAAATACCCGTTGCTGTTGCCCTCCAGAAAGGGCCCCAATTTGTCGATCTGCCAGGTCTTCTATATCTAATGTTTTAAGGGCCTTATCGATAATGGCTCGATCCTTTTTAGAAAACGGATCAAAGACCTTGAGGTAGGGATATCTACCCATAGAGACTACATCCCTAACGGTTGCGGGGAAGGTCCAGTCAATATTGCCCTTTTGAGGAACATAGGCGATTTTTTTTCTAGCTTGTTCTATAGGTTGACCAAAAATTTCAATGGTTCCATGGCTGTATTCTACTAGGCCAAGAACTGACTTAAACAAACTCGATTTACCAGCTCCATTAGGACCGACTACCCCATAGATGTGACCAGCTTCTAGCGCTAGAAATATGTTGGTTAAAATCCTTTTGTAACCATAAGAAAGGGATAGCCCTTTGATATTTATGATAGGTTGTGCCATTAGCTAAATCGTTTACTTACAAATAAGCCTATTACTATTAGAAATCCTGCTCCAATAAACACGAGAATTTTGGCTAATGGAGATTCACTCGATGTAGGTTGATCAATAGATTCTTTAACCTTTGTTTTACTCAATGCATTAGAAATGGTTCTACTATTATGTAAAAGCATGTCTAAATAGGTGGGCGCTTCTGAATCTTCATCTCCTATAGAGTCGGAGTATAAGCTACCTCCAATAATGACTTGATTATCAGCTGCTATTTGTTGAAGCATTTTGGCATTCAAAAGTCTGCAGGTGTCAATGAATATGAGAAACCTAAAATAAATGAAATTAAGACTTAAACGTCTAAAATAACTCGTTATGACTCACCTTGGATTCCAATAGACCCTATGTTGAAGATTTGGTTTGCTTTAAAACAGTAAAGAACAATTAGAAAATGCAATTTTGC
>CAJXMP010000016.1 GCA_913056515.1 uncultured Lewinella sp. | reverse complement strand
CTACTTGCAGATCTTACCAATGACTGTATAAGGAAGATATTGCCCATCTCTTTATGGATGAGTAGATTTAATACCCGCGCTAATGCTTGCAAATCTTCTCGTTCTACATTCGATTTTAGCTGTAGCCAATCATTGAGATATCCCAATGCCTCGTCATAGCGTTGTATTCCAAAGTGTAAGTAGAAGTACTGGAAGTAAAAGGTGTTTTTAAGGAAACTTATGGATTTGTTCTTTCTCAAGAATTTTTGGTGTTCTTCAAAAGCTTTTATCCCTTCTTCAAATCTTCCTGTATGGATACAATAAGAGAAGTAATTCATGTAGTACTGACGATGTATCTTGAGGATATCATCTTTTGTTACTGTTTGAACTGCTTTTAGTTTTTCTAACAATTTGAGGACTTGCTCAAACTGCTCCAAGGTTCCATATCCTATTAATAAATTATTGAGGACAGAAATGTATTCGGATATTTCTTGTTTTAGGAAATGTGGAGCAGACTCCATGATCTCCATTAGCTTGAGATTGATTTCTATAAAGCCCTTAATATCTCCTTCGATGTATTTTGCCATGGACATTAATCTATAAAATACCACCTTGGTATTATGCCCTGTTTCTTTCGGAAGCATCAGACGATTAATAGACGTCAATAGTTGATTGAGGTGTGGACTAGTTTCGCCTTGAGGACCTTTCTTCCTGATATTCACCAATAATTTCAAGAAGGTGTTTCTATATCTGGTACGCAATTGATATTGAGCCAAATGATAGCGTTCTTCTTTTTCGAGGCTGTCCAATTCTTCATCTAGGAATTGAATATCAGTCAGGGCATAGGCAATTTTTTTCTCCCATCGAATGATTTCTAATAATAACAAATGCTCTTCATACTTGGATGCCAGCTTTTTGGCCTTACCCAAATGTTGTCTGGCTTCTTTAAAGAGTGATCTTCGATAGAGTACTTGAGTTCCCTGAAGTAATTCTTGTAGTCGGATATTGACTGTTCCTTTAGAATCGTAGGTTTGAAGGGACCTAAGGATGAGGTCAAATAGATAAGATTTTAGCTCTGAAAATTTGCGGCTTTCTCCAATGTTACCCTTGTATACTAGGCTTTTTAGTTCTTCTTCATCGGTGACAATTCCCTGGTCAATCAGGTCGAAGAGTAAGATATATTTATTCCCTTTTTCAGCTTTGTCGCCAACAAATAGTTTGAAATACCTTTTTTCACTGCCTGTTAAGGCCTGAACAAGGTTTCTCAGGGATAAAGAAGGTGTTTTTGCCATAGTTTATGCTGGATATTTTTTGGATGCTTTAAAATAGGGTTTTTTTAAAAGAATTAGAATTTATTTGATTCCCTGAGTCTGAAAAATGGGCAATGTTTTCCATACTTTTGATGTAGACTAATGTTTAAGCGCATGCGTGTTGTTGTCAATGCACGATTTTTAATCAAAGATAAACTAGAAGGTATTGGCTGGTTCTCCTATGAGGTCCTGAAGCGTATGGTATTAGCTCATCCGGAGATAGAGTTTATTTTTTTATTTGACCGACCTTTTGATTCCTCTTTTATTTTCGCAGATAATGTTAAAGGGGTTCGACTATCTCCTCCCGCTAGACACCCTTTTTTGTGGTATGTATGGTTCGAGTGGGCCGTTGCTCGATATGTGAAAAAAGCTTCTGCAGATGTTTTTTTCTCACCAGATGGATTTTTGAGTCTAAGGTCAAAGCTCCCGCAAGTAGTTGTTTGTCATGATATAGCATTTGAACATTTTCCTCAGTATGTTCCCGGACTGGTTAAGCGATACTACAAGTATTTCACACCAAAATATGTACAGAGTGCCCATCAGGTAGTTACTGTTTCCAATTTTGTCAAACAGGATATTGTTCAATACTATGGAATCGATGCTTCAAAAATAACCGTCGCAAATAATGCTGCAAGAGCTGCCTTTAAACCAATGAGTCAGTCTGCGAGGGATGCCTTTAAAGCAAAGCACACTCATGGGGAGGATTATTTTATTTATGTGGGTGCGATTCATCCTAGAAAAAATGTGGAGCTTATCATTCAAGCATTTGAACAGTATAAACTCAAAACAAAATCTACTATCAAATTAGTACTCTTGGGTCGTTTAGCATGGCAAACGGATACATTTGAACGTCAATTAGCCCACTCACCTGTTCGACAGGATATCATTTTACCAGGATATTGCACCACAGACCAATTAGTACAATATACAGCAGGAGCCCAAGCTATGATTTATGTCTCTAAATCGGAGGGTTTTGGTATTCCACTGCTCGAAGCTATGCAGTGTGGTGTTCCGCTTATTGTATCGGACCAAACTTCTTTACCCGAGGTAGCAGGTGATGCTGCTTTGATTTGCCCAGTAGATGATAATGATCAGTTAGCAGTATATATGGAGGCTATTATGCTAGATGAAGATTTAAGAGCTGATCTAATCCAAAAAGGATATAAACGGGTGAAGCATTACACTTGGGATAGAGCAGCAAAAGTGTGCTTTGATGCTATTGAAAAAGCAGCTCATTCTAATTAAAAGCTATATTTCAACCTCAGAAAGAATCCCATCAAAGGACTGCTATATTTTTCGCTTTTCTCTAAGACAAATTGTCCAAAAAAGGCCAAATCCCAATTCTGTGCAATGGACAAATTGAAATTAGGACTTACAAAGGTTGCATGTGCCTCTCCAGGTGAATATATAAAGGATAAACCTCCGCTAAATATTGGACTAAAACTTTGATTTATACTCAAAAAGCTGGTGTATTGATAAGGATATAAGTTTCGTGCCGAAATTTCAAAGTTGAATAGCGAGAGGATACTTCCATCCGTACTTCCAAGCGAATTGTATAAAAAGCCAAGGCCAAAATAAGTGGCCTTTTGGTTGATGTAATCCAGTTCAAAAGAGGCTGAACTGGCAAATGTATTGTCCGCATTAATCGGTGAAAAAGTATTAAACTCGCCTTTGAATCCTACTGGACCAATGGCTCCTGCCCACCCACCTCCTGCGGTTAGATACTGATTATACAAACCAAGTAATACTTGGTAGTCGTAGTTTTTAAGATTGAATTTCCATAGCAATCCCGTCTTAAGGGTTTCTTTTTTATCAGCAGCAGAAATGGCAAACTCTATACTTCCCGTTTCACCTATATATCTTCGAAGTAGGAATGCATCTGAACCCGGTCTTTCTTCGTAATCAAAGTCTGTAAAGTTGAAGGCGTTGAATATATCGTTCGAATTCCAAAAGGAGCTAATACCCCAATTGATGCGCTGTCGTCCAATACTTATCTCCCAGTCTCCCAAATAGATATCAGCATAGAATCGGTCCAAAATGGTCTGAGCAGCATAGTTATTTTGGACTGCTTCCAAGGATAGGTCAAAATAATCGTTACCCTGATTCAGTTGCTTCAATAAAACTTCTTCCACGCCTATGTCGCCATAAAAGAATCGATTTCTCAAAGAGGCATTAAATCTAATTTTTGCTCCAAGTGGTCGGGAGTAGTTCAGTCTATTGTGTAAAAGGTTATTAGAAAGAATAGCACTTTCAAATCCACCACTTACTGGGTTGGGTAAGCGAAGAACGGTTGCAGATTGGAGGGTTTTCATATACCCATTTAAAGACCCTTTGTGTTCTTTTTTATCTGCCTGCGCCGATATTAAAACCGGACTTGCTAACCATAGGATAAAGCAGTATTTAACGATTGAAAGTCTCATCCGATTCTATTTTCCCGTCTACCATAGTAACCACTCTTCGCGCTCGTTCGATTACTCGGTTATCGTGTGTAGAAAAAACAAAAGTAATTTGTTCCTCCTGATTCAATTTGGCCATGATATCTAATAGATCAGCTGTTGATTTTGAATCAAGGTTAGCTGTTGGTTCATCTGCTAAAACAAATCTAGGTTTAGATGCCAAAGCCCTAGCTACAGCAACTCGTTGTTGTTGTCCTCCCGAAAGTTGAGCGGGTCTTTGGTCAAGTTTGTCAGAAAGTCCCACTGCGTTTAAGAGTTCTTTTGCTCGAGTTTCCATCTCTTTTTTAGGTCTGTTTTGGAGCAACATAACGAACTCTACATTCTCTTTAGAGGTCAAAACGGGGATTAAATTATAAGATTGAAAGATGAAACCTATATTGTTCTTTCTAAATTCAATGAGTTGATTTTCATTGAGCGTACTAAGTTCAGTTTGGTCCAAGCGTATATCTCCCTCTGTAGGTCTGTCTAAACCTCCTATGATATTCAAAAGAGTAGTTTTACCTGATCCCGAAGGTCCTACAATAGCAGTGAATTCTCCTTCACTGATTTCCAAGTCTACACCTCTAAGTGCATGTACTGGAACCGTATTTTCATTGTAAGTCTTGTGTATATTTTTGACACTTATAATTGACATAAGGCTAATTTTTAAACTTTTCTAATAGCTTCTACCGGTCTCAATCGTATCGCTTTTAGTGCTGGGTAGATAGAACCTAAAATGGCAGTGAGTAAGACGGCTACTCCAAATGTGATATACATATCTACACTCGAAACAGGATAAACGACCTCTGATAAGCCAAATTTTTGCATGCCCTTGGAAAAATGCGATAAATCCAATCCTACTTGCTTGAAATATCCTACAGAAATATATCCAATGAGCATACCAATTGGAGCTGATACTATCCCTAGAAGTAGTGTTTCTAAGGTAATCATTTGGAACACTTTCACTTTGTTGAGACCTATAGCCATCAACATACCTAACTCTCGCATCCGCTCTAATACGGCCATAAGCATGGTGTTAATAATACCAAATATTAAACCTAGCATGAAGATGAAGGTGAAAATAAAGGTACTTAACTCAATTTGTACATTGAAGAGCTCAATCTCTGGGGAGATCTCATCATAGACACGCACTAATTCACTAGGTAATGCAGCAGCGATTCCCGCTTTTATTTCATCAGATTGGTGTACATCTTTCAAAAGGATGGCTACTTCGTGCGATTGATCGGGAATATTCAATACCCTATTGAGATCTTTTTGTCGAACAAATACATTGAATTGGTCTAGCAATTGATTCTTGGTATCATAGATCCCACAAACCCTAAATGCGACTTTAGTGGGTGTTCCAGATTGATCTGTAAATGAAAGAATGACCTTTTTCTTTAGTCCTATATTGTACTTTTCTGCTTGTGCTCTACTAATCAGGATTTGATTTCTTTTTTGACTTTCAAAGTAATCGCCTTCAATGATTTGTTGATGGATATTGGTGACTAACTTTTCTTGTTCCGGATTGATGCCAAATACATTAGCCACCCCCGTTTTACCTGCGACCCCTAAGAAGGTTTGATGAGCATAAGACCTGAACGCAAAAGCTTCAATTTCCTCATACTGTGAAAGCGTCTGCTCAATTTCATCAGGATCCGATAAATAATTAAAGGCAGCACGCTCCAATTCATTTTTATCTACATCTGCATTAATAAATGCGGGATTATGGATTTGAATATGAGAGGTTTGATTTTCAATGGCTTTATCGATATACGTTAATATCATCCCTCTGGAGAAACTCAATAAGAACACCAGTGACCAAACACCTATAGCTATCGAGCTGATAACAACGATAGATCTCAGCTTACTTCTCCATATATTTCTCCATGCAATTTTTAGTAACATAAGGCTTATTTTCTCATGGCTTGTACCGGCTTTAAAGATTGTATAACCAGTATGGGATATACTGCTAAAACAGTACATATAATGAATACAATAAAGGCCTGTGAAGTAAAAATGTTGATATCAAAATTCATAGGGAATACTGGGTGAAATCCAAATTTCTCATAAGTACTGGCAGCATCCTCGGAATACTTACTCATATCAATTGGATTTTGAACAAAGTAAGCCACAATTGGCATGGTGCCAAATATACCCGCAAACGCGCCCACAAAACCCATAAAGATTATCTCTATCCAAACGGCGAAGGAGAGCAACCATTTTTTCATTCCAATAGCTGTTAGTACTCCGAATTCATACATGCGTTCACGCGTCATCATCAATAGGGTTCCAAAAATTCCAAAAGTGATGATGATATACAGAATACCCAATATCAAAAAGGAACCAGCTTCATCTAAGTTTTTAGCTTCCACCAAATCAGGCATCAATTCCATCCAGTCCATAACCTCATAATCTTCAGGTGGAAGTTGCCCTCGAATGCTTGTCAAAACTCCATCTAATTGACTATTATCCTCTAGGTGTATAACCATGCCCGTTAGCATACCTTCCGCTGCATAGAATTCCTGTGCAACTTGAATATCCAGATAACAGAATTGCTTATCTAATTCTGGGTTATTAAAACTTATGATGCCCTTTATGGGATATAGACCAACCGCACTAGCAGCATGATAACCTATGCTGCTCAATATCAGACTATCTTGTAAGCCCAAGTTTAGTTTTTTCGCTAAACCTTCAGCTAAAATAACGCCAGGCTCCCCTTTCTCCAACAGTCTCCCCTCCACTAAGCGACTAGATAGTTCACTATGTTGTTCTTCTTTCTCTAAGTCTGCACCAACAACTAAGACAGCTCCAGATTTATCTCCAGAAGAAGCCAGAGCAAAGGATTCTAAACGTGGAAGATAACCGACTAGACCTTCGGGCTCAACCTCATTTAATTGTTGAAGTATGTCCTCTTCACTTAGGGATTTGTCTATACTTCTATTTTCCCAGAAGCCTGCTGCATGGATTTGAGCATAACCAATATGCAGAGAAGTTACATTTTTGATCATCTCATTCCAGGCACCTGCTTGAAGTGACTTCATGGAGCTAGCAAAAAGTACAGCAAAAAAGACGGACGCTGCAGTAATCAGTGTTCTTCTTTTATTTCTCCAGATATTTCTCCAAGCCAGTTTAAAGATTTGTTTCATATCAGTTGATTCGCTTCATATTTTGAATAGTGAAGAAGCTGTCTTCGAATCGTTTATTGAACTCCAAGCTTAGATATTCTATGATGGTCTTATTTTCCTCGTCGTCAGCTGGCGTAACAGTCAATACCGTTGGGATTGGTCGTCCACCCATGTTTTTGATTTGAGAAAAAGCTATCGTACTAACTAGGTATTCATCTTCATCATAGAATTCACTTTTCATCTGCAAATAGTCTTTTTTGTCTATCCAAAACTTGATGCTTCCCCATACAACTGGCACCCCCTCTTTAGGCGTCAATTGTACTACATAGCAATCTCTGCCTTCAATAGTTTGATCTGCTAATCGCTCATGCTCAAAGTCTTCAATGAATGAACTTTGCCTAACTAAGTCATCATTAGAAAAATCGGATCCCATCCAGGATTGTGTCAACATGGAAGGGGGCATTTTAATCGTTTTGCTTATTCTAGGTTGCCAGTTCCAAAGTTCATTCTTTCTTTTCAAGAACATGGTTCCTTTGTCTCTGGCTGGACCAGTAATTTGGATAAGGGCGTAGTCTTCCCCTTTTGCCCAAGATTTCATCGTCATTTCTCTTGTCCAGTCAGGTCTAACTATAGTCATTTTCAATTCACTATAATTACTATTGCCACGCATAGTTTGTTCTACTTTTTTGATGATGTCAACAGCACTTTGGCCGTGGGTAGTTTTACTATTGAAGCAAAAGAAAATGAATAGTATCAGACTGGTGTTTATATATTTCATTACCTCGTTTTTTATAGGAAACAATGAACTTGAATAATGGATTATCCAAGCCAAGTATTTATTTTAATACTATGTGTAAATCTACATAATCATATTGCTTTTTGATATGAAAACACGATTGAATGGATTGAAAATCCGATTAAATTTTACTTTTTGGTGTAAATCCAATGATTTGGATATCCCGAACGATAGATCAAACTTTTTAATTGGTGTTTAGTATAACTCGGATGGTTCGTAAGTTTTCTGAGATATGCTGCCCTAGATGCACTAATCCATTCAACTAACCGTTGATGGTCAGAAGCATTGTCTACAAATCTTTTTTCATTCAAATCTGCATCTAAGAAAGGCAATTCACTTTTTACCAAAGCTTCAAAAGTAGGGGAATTTTCTTCAGGAAGATATTTGTAAGCTTTGCCAAGAATAAGCTTACTGGCTTGGTAGCTTATCCAAGTAGCTACTATCCCAAAAGATAGCTCAGAAAAAATGAAAAAGGTAGGCAAGGAAGAGAGTTCATTACTGAAAATGAATCTAGATAAAAAGTTGAGAATGATATAGCTGGAGTTTATAAAGGCAAGCACAAAAAGTACTTTTACAATTCGGTTGAACCAATTCAATTTGTTGATTTTCCACAAGGGGATAGTTTCTTTCTTTGCGCCAGCAAATTTTACATATCTAAAAGATAAAATGATATAGGGGAAAAAGGTTACGATAAATAGAACGCCTTCAATTGGATATTGAAGGGGACCAATATTTTCTTGAAAGTTTTTGTTGCTCATACCAATTATTATGAAAATAAGGTGGGTGATTGATTGAGCGAGTGGTAAAACAAAGTGTTTCAGGTCGGAGCCCCTAAGGATATAATGTGGATAAATATTGAGCTTGATGTAAAAGAAGAATAATGGACCAAGCCATAGGGTGTTCCACAATAGCGCTAGATAAAGATTTTCTGGGTTTAAGATATTAAAGAGGACCAAACCATTCCGAATAAGTGCTAAGCCAAAGACTAAAAGAAATCCACCCAAAAATATATTGGACCTAAAGTTGCCCTTCCTTCTTAAGAAGTAATATACAGCACAGCTTATTGCAGCTAATGCACTGGTATTAAGTAGAATACCTCCAAAGAAGTTTAAGCCCTCTGGCATGTGTTGATTTTTTATTTAAAACAAAATGTTGTTTTTTAAAACAAATTGGTTTAAGTTTGTAAAACAAAATGTTTTAAATATGTTATTATGAAGACTATAATTTACGAAAAAACCCTTGGGATGTTGGGCTCATTGAAGGGGTTTTTCCAAATCGTTTTCGAAAGAGTTAAAGCCTATCTAACCTGGATATTGTTATTTGTTTTGATATTTGAACCCAAGACAGAACAGAATGGTCAGATTGTTTTAACCCCACCTACATTTTCAAAACATAAACAATCATCTATTGAACAACAACAATCGGTAAGTATTTTTGGATTTGGTGGTAATCTAGCCAATATGCTACCCAAAGAAGCTCCTCAACAATCTGTTGCACATGTAGACAAAAAGGTGCAAAAAAATAAGCTAAAGGCTTCTACAGTAACTATTGCTGATTGGATTAATCTAGTCTCCTCAAAAGGACTTCAAGTAGGTGAACTTGAAAAATTCGAATACTTGAAGCAGTATGCCCAAGTTTCAGTAGACGAAATGCGTATTCACCAAATTCCGGCATCGATTACTATCGCCCAAGCCTTATTAGAAAGTAATGCGGGTCGAAGTAATTTAGCCTTAAAGCAGAAAAATCATTTTGGGATAAAATGCTATGACCAAGTAAATGCTCAAAATGCATGCGTTGCTTTTTACAGCGATGGACCTGCGGATCGATTTAAACATTATGACTCTGTTTGGTCCTGTTTTAGAGACCATAGTTACTTTCTAAAACGCGAGCGATATGCCGACCTTTTTGAACTGGACATCAAAAACTATGAAGGTTGGGCAAAGGGCTTGAAACAGGCAGGTTATGCTACAGATGTTGGATATGCTGAGAAATTGGTCGGTCTTATTGAACGATGGGACTTGAATATGTTGGATTATGTAGAGTAAAAAAAGGCCCGATGTCTCCATCGGGCTTTTTTTATTTTTCTTGCTTTTCTTTTTGTTCAGCTTCCTTCATGCCTTGTTTAAATTCATTTTCCAATGAATTTCTGGCAGTATTGAATTCGCGGATACCCTTTCCTATTCCTCTCATTAATTCTGGAATTTTCTTTCCACCAAATAATAAGACGATTGCTAATAATATTACAATCCATTCCGGACCAAACGAGTTAAACAATGCTAAAATTGCTGTATTCATAACAGTTGATTTCGTTGTATTTATACAAAAATACGATTTTCTTTTAAAGGAATCTTTGAAATCGATTATTTATCTACTAATTCAGACGAAAATTTGATACTTAGGTTTAAGTGTTCACCAGTTTTTTTCAAATTATTAGATGAAGAATAACAATTCTGTAGACTTGGTTATTTTACTATTTCAAATTATTGAACCCACTTTTCTGTTTTATTTCAGCATCTAGCGATTCAAATCAAATATATTTTGGCAACGCAGGCATTCAAAGGTACAGGTATAGGAAAGATTACTTAACCACTCTGTTAGGATTATTACTGAGGAAGTCTGCCCAACCTTTTTTCCCTTTTACTTTTTTAATCGGAGAAGATAATTCTTGGTAGTGACAAACAGCTGCTGCTAAGGCATCCGATGCATCTAAATAGTGTTCTTCGAAACTAATCTTGTAAATCATCTCTAAGGTTCGAGCAACTTGTTCTTTACTCGCATTACCATTTCCCGTAATGGCTTGCTTAATTCTTTTTGGGGAGTATTCTTCAATGTCCAAGTCCATGACTGCTCCAGCAGCCATTGCAACACCTTGAGCACGACCTAACTTTAACATGGATTGTACATTTTTGCCAAAGAAAGGAGCTTCAATAGCCATATGGTGTACCTTATGCGTCTGAATCAAATAGGTGGTTCGTTGAAAAATAGTTTTGAGCTTTTCGTAGTGATTGGGTAGTTTTTGAAGGGTAAGCACACCCATTTCAAGTGGAGTCAACTGTTTTCCTGCTACTTCCAATACAGCATACCCTAGAACATTGGTACCAGGATCAATTCCTAAAATTCTGAATGGTCTTTTTTTATCTATCTTCATGCTTTACTCAAGAACAATTTTAGTCGCTTTATATGTTATAACCACAATTCGGCGAATGAAATTTGCTGCAGGGTCAATTAATTTTATGCTCCAACAATTAAAAGTACGGCATTACCTTAAAATAACCATTGGTATTTTACTTTTGGTTGCATTGATTTATCAATTTGCTCAATTGGAGTTTGGTGCTGCTGAATGGGCTTTATTACAATCGAGTTTTTTTGATCGGTGGTGGCTCTTATTACTGGCATTTTTACTTATGCCCCTAAACTGGCTTTGTGAATGTTGGAAGTGGCTGCTGTGTATGCGGAGCAAGTATACCTTAGATATAAAATCTGTTATCCGGGCTGTATTAATGGGTGTCTCCGTTTCCCTTATTACCCCCAATCGAATGGGGGAATATTTAGGCCGAGTAGCAGGTATAGAACCAGAGCAGAGAGGGGCAGGTGTAATAACCACACTGTTGGGTGGATTAGCACAAAACCTAGTTACCTGGACTTTAGGGATCAGTGCGGCCATCTATTTTTTAGATCAATATAGTGCCCTCTATGAAAGCATAAATATCAACTATTTGTATAGCCTTGGATTATTAATTCCTTTTGGATATGGGGCTTATTTTTATCCAAAAGTAATACAAAGGATAGTAGGTAAGTTACTTCCAAACAAAGGTATTTTTAGCAAAATCCAGCATGCTTTGGAGGTCTTGGAAGCTCAACAGAAGCTTATACTTCTTCAGGTACTATTATTGTCTTTTTTGCGGTACCTAACTTATACACTTCAGTATATATTGTTATTATATCTTTTAGGAGTGGATTGTACACTGCTGGAATGTTTATTCGGTATTTCACTCATCTTTTTCATTCAAGCTTCAATACCATTACCTGCGGCATTGGGTATAGTCATGCGAGGTAATATTTCGGTTTTAGTTTGGGGCAGTGTCTGCGGTGCTCCGGTAGCTGGTTTAGCAGCTTCTTATTTGTTATTTATAATAAACTTTAGTCTTACTTCGTTTTTAGGAGTATATTATTTCTTTCAATCAAAACTTAGATTCAAATAGGATTTTATGTTGAAAAAATGGGCTCCAGTTTTAGAGATATTTATCTTTTTAATTACCTGCTTCTCCAGTGTGAAAGCCCAAGAAGCTTCTAATTGTACGATATCAAATTCAGCCTTTCAGCCTGGAGAGGTCGTTCGATATAAATTATATTATAACTGGAATTTTGTTTGGGTTCCTGCTGGCGAAGTGGTATTCACCGTAGAAGATTCTGGAGATTTGACCAAATTGAAAGCTGTTGGAACTACGTATAAATCCTATGAATGGTTTTTTAAGGTGCACGATAGATATGAATCTTATATCGACCCGAATACTATGCTTCCTGCCCGCTCAGTCCGAGATATTAAGGAAGGGAATTTTTCTTTGTACGATCGAGTAGAATTTGATCGAAATAAAAATTATGCGCTATCTACCCGTGGAAAGAATAAGTCTGAAGCTGTGGAGAAAGACCCTATTGCTATCGAAAGCTGTGTGCATGATATGTTATCTGTAATTTATTTTGCTCGAAATCTGGAATATCCTCGTATGGCTAAAAATGAAATCATACCCGTTTCTATTTTCTTAGACAATGAGGTGTATCCGTTGGAAGTCAAGTATAAAGGCGTGGAGAATGAGAAAAAAATCAAAGGCTTAGGGACTTTCGAAACCTATGTATTCTCCCCTGCAACTATTGCTGGAGAGGTATTCAAAGAAGGTGATCAAATGAAAGTATGGGTAAGCAAAGACAATAATCGACTGCCCCTATTAATTGAATCTCCAATTGCGGTTGGATCTATCAAGGCGGTATTAATGGATTATGATGGCTTACGTTATGCAGCGCCCAAAAACTTGAATCCATAAATTAAGTATTCCTATATATTTTGTATTTTCTTGACTAAAGCAATTCCTACTGTTTATGGTTAAGATTATATGGATATTATTCATTGGCATCCTATTATTTGGTGCTGGGGTTTTAGTGAGTTGGAATTTTTTCAACGCAAAGCCTCAACAAGCCGAAATTTCTTCACAAATTGTAGTTAATCGAATCGAAGAAGTTTGTAAAATGGTGACAGTGGAAGGATTTTTCTCTGAAGAGGTCGAGTACAAAGAAGAATCTGACTTTTCCAGTTACATGGACTACCTGCTCATTAAAAACTATCTGCCAGTCACAGCACGTCTAAAAGTTAATGCTACCGTTTTAGTGGGCTTTGATATGAATAATATCAAAATTGATGCCTTTGAGGAAGAGCGTCGAATCGTGGTGAGTAATATCCCAGACGCTGAAATCCTATCCGTAGATCATGAGATTGCCTATTTTGAAAAGGACGAATGGAGGTTTTTTTCCGAATTGGATGAATCTGATTATATCTATTTAAATAAAGAGGCAGAGGCCAAGATTAGAACAGCTGCTCAATCCTCCGATTTAATGGTAGCCGCCAATAAGAACGGCAACCGAATGGTAGATATGATGCGTTTTATCGCAGAGTCCTCTGGTTGGACCTTTGAGGTGATCGCCCTCGATTCTTTAAATCAGCAAAACTTTGATACCTTAGAGTCAAAAGAATAAGATGTTTGGAGTAAAAGCGATTGACCTCAAGGGATTAGAGGAATGGAAGGCAGCCGAGAAGGATTTTCAGTTAGTAGATGTGAGAGAATCGGTAGAACGAGAAAGCTTCAATATTGGTGGAGATTGGATTCCATTGGATGAGGTGGTCAAACAAAAAGATCAAGTTGCTCAAGATAAGCCCGTCGTATTTTATTGCAAAAGAGGTATTCGTTCCCAAGTAGCGATCCAGAAATTAAAGCTAAACGGTCATAAAGGTGATTTCTATAATTTGAAGGGAGGGGTTTATGCTCTTCTGCCTTAAATAGGCCATATCCTTTATTATTTTTTAAAAGATAGTCCTTATAGACCTCGACTTAAGGAAAAAATGATATTTTTCTATCCAGTTAAATATGCTAATTCAATATTAAAACTTTCAAATCAAAAAATATGAGTACAGGTAATACTGCTTTTTTGGATGATAATAATACGCCTGAGCGTAAAGAGCTTTTTGGACATCCAATCGGTTTATATGTATTGTTTTTCACGGAGATGTGGGAGCGCTTCTCTTATTATGGTATGCGTGCATTATTTGTGCTATACCTCACTTCTTTAAGTACTGGAGATAATCCAGGCTTAGGATGGACAGATGTTGATGCATTGAAATTATATGGTTGGTACACCATGCTAGTATATGTAGCATCTATTCCGGGTGGTATTTTAGCTGATCGTGTTTTTGGACAGAAAAAAGCAGTACTCATAGGGGGTATTTTATTAGTTATTGGCCATAGTGTTTTAGCGGTAGAAGCTATGTGGGCGTGGTATTCTGGTCTTGCATTTATTATTGCAGGAGTTGGTATGCTGAAACCTAATATTTCAACCATGGTTGGTGGATTGTATAAGCAGGGAGATATTAGACGTGATAAAGGATTTACGATCTTTTACATAGGTATTAATATTGGTGCCTTTCTTTCAAGTTTAATCGTTGGATATGTAGGAGAAACCTATGGATGGCACTATGGATTTGGATTAGCTGGTATTGGGATGACTTTAGGTTTGATTCAATATCTAGCAGGGCAAAAACATTTAGTGGGAGTGGGAGATTACTTCAAAAAGTCCAAATCTAAAGAAGAATTGGAAGCTTTAGATAAACCACTTACTTCAATTGAGTGGGATAGAATTAAGGTGCTTTTGGTTTCATTCATATTAGTTATCTTTTTCTGGGGTGCTTTCGAGCAAGCTGGTGGATTGATGAATCTGTATGCAGAATCAAATACGAATAGAATGTTTATGGGATGGGAGATTCCTACTTCCTGGTTCCAATCTTTGAATGCTTTTTTCATTATTGTTTTAGGATCCTCCGTAGCCTTATACTGGGCTAAGCGAAAGCTTCAAGGTAAACTGTCCACCTCTCTATTTAAGATGATTGTTGGTCTGATTATCATGGGTACTGGATTCTTCTTTATGTCGGCTGCATCACTTGAGTTTGAGCGGACAGGATCCTCGGCTATGTACTGGCTGGTTCTTGCGTATCTTTTCCATACTGTTGGGGAGTTATGTCTATCTCCTGTAGCATTATCCTACATCACTAAGTTGGCACCTATGAAATATGGTGCAATCATCATGGGGGTTTATTTTGCTATTACCGGACTTGGAAATAAATTGGCGGGTCTATTAGGTGAGTCTGCAAGTACCTTTGGTGAGTTGACGATCTTTACTGGAATTGCTATTTCGTGTATCATCGTTGGTCTACTAGTGCTTGCCGTTAGAAAACCATTAGAACGCCTTACCCACGGAGTGGAGGATCAAGAATCATAAATCATTTTATAACAGAGCTTTCTATTCATTAGAAGGCTCTAATAACATGGCTATGAAAGACATGAATAAAGAACATAAGATGTTCATTGCCCTTTTATTTGGGCAGTTAAGTTTTGCTGCAGTGTTTCGGTTGATAACGGACCCCGAATTACAAGATAAGGCCCTGGATATGACCTGGATTTTTAGTTTAATCTTTATGGTTTCTTGTTACTTATTGGCGAATAGGTTTAGACAAGGCAATCAAAGATTATTAGAAGGAAGTCCAGAGGCTACCACTGGCTTGTATCAGCAATTACAATCCAAGTTTATACTTCGCTTAGCCTTGATGGAGGGATCTGTTTTGGTCAATCTGGTATTGAGCTTTGTGATGCATAATGACTACTTGATGTTTAATGCCCTTGGAGGCATGATGCTATATGTATTACTCAAGCAGAGTCCTGAGGAAAAAGTCTTTTTCGATCAGTTCAAATAAAAAAGGCCCGAAATCATTTCGGGCCTTTTTTTATTTACTCGTCCATTTTTCAATTTCTGGACAGGTCTTCAAATCACTGGTGATCTCGATAAAGGTGTTTTTTATCGTTTTACTTACCCAGCCGTTGATATATTCATTTCTCTTTAAATCTCCCGCAGCAGCCTGTATCTTCGAATAATCTTGAAGTAAGTTCGCTGTATGTGGATCTGTTCTGGATTGTAATTGAATGATTTTATATTGAACCTCTCCGATAGCATCATATACTTGCATAGGGTTAGAAATGCCCATGACCTCCATGGTATCTATGGTAAAGAAAATATCCGGCTCTAATTCATTCATCTGGAAGTAGGAGTTTTGCGACTGTGGATTAACCATACGTCCGTCATTATTATAGCTCTGCTCCTTATCTGATCCGTAATCTTTAACTGCTTGTGAAAAAGTCAATTCTCCAGCTTCAATTTGCCTTCTGACTTCCATCAACTCTCTTTCAGTTTTGGCTAAATCTGCATCAGTAATTTCTGGTTTGATTAATATATGCCTAGTGTTAATGGCATTTCCTCTTCGCTCCATCAATTGAATGATGTGAAAACCAAACTCCGTTTCAACTACATCAGATAATTCCAATTCTTCTAGGTTGTATGCACTAGCTTCGAATTCTGGCACAAAAGAACCACGCTTATTCCATCCAAGATCTCCACCGATTCGAGCTGTTCCATCCATCGAATGCTGCTTAGCCAGCTCTGCAAAATCTCCACCGGCTAATAATTCATTTAGAATGCTTTGAGCTTTTTCTTGTGCTTTAAGCCTTTCTTCTGGATTGACCTTTGGGTTGACTACAATTTCACCGATTTCAACTTCTGAGTTAAAGAATGGCAAGGAATCTAAAGGAATACTATTGAAAAATGCATTAACCTCTGAAGGAGTAACCTTGATGTCCATAGCGATTTGTGATCGCATTCTTTCAGCTAATATTTGTGCTTCAATATCTTCTCTAAACAAGGACTTGAACTCCGATACCGACTGACCGTAATAGTCCTCGAATTGTTGTTCATCACCATTCATGTAGGCCAAAATCTGATCTACTCTGGCATCTAATTGACCTTGAATTTCGTCCTCACTGACAACCAACGAATCCAGTTTCGCTTGATTAATCAAGAGCTTCCTTGAAATCTCACTTTCCAAAAGTATACAGTCAATATTTTCTGGTAGAGCACCCTGCTGCGCTTCGAGCTTTGCTTTTTGCTCCATAACATCTGACAGAAGGATGTATTCACCTCCAACAGTACCAATAACCTGATCGATTACCTGTGGCTGCGCAAATGCAGCATGGCTCGAAAACAAAACAACAATAATTGCCCAAAGGCCTCTTTTAAATCCTCTCATCGGATAATTCATTTATAAAGTATTAAAGACTTCTCTTTTATAATAGAGTCATACAAAGACACTAATCGTTGTATGTACGTACCTGATTTTTTCGAACAGCGTCTTGATATATATTTTTCTTCTTTTCGTTGAGCAGTTTCACTTTGCGTTGATGTAGGATCACCTTTTTGGCTTGTTCGGCTGCATAATCGAATGGGGCAGTATCTCCAGCTTTGACCACATCAAATACCCTGAGTAGATAAGTAAAATTTTCTTCTTCAAAAACTTTATCCTTGGGTAGTTGATTGATCGACTTACCTTTTAAGCTTGCAGGAAGATGTACTTCAATGCTTGAAAATTGTCTCCAGTTCATGGTGTCTAAGATATGCACATGCGCATATTGTTCACAATAGTCCAGAAGCAAGTTAATTTCTGCTTCTTCATTCCAAGTATCGATGAGCACATCTAAGTCAGGAGATCCCGTTAATATTTTAATGAATTCAACTTTGACTAATGGCTCCGTTTGTGTGAACTTAGCGATATTATCTTGAATATAGGCTTCTGTTTCCTCTACGGTAACGGTCGAATCTAAGAATTCATTGATTAATACTTTTTCGTAGTTGTGCAGAATCAAAGACTCCTTATAATCTTTCACCAATTCCTCAATGTCCAAATCTATGGGCATGTTTTGGCTAGCTTCATGCATTAAGGAGGCATCTTGTAGCCAATTGTCAATGTAAGCATTTACGAGCATGATACTATCTTCTTTGGATATGCCTCCAGGTACTAATCCCTCTATATCCTTATCATACAACTTTCGGTCATAGACTTCGGCAATAATACTTCCATTATCATCTTGCTCTACGGGAGTACAAGCTATGCACAAACAAGCTAGTATGAAGGCAATTAAATAGAAGGTATTTTGTCTCAATAAAATGCGCATACCATTATTTCTTATACAGACTTTGAAGTACAGCGGTATTAACTTGAACATCATAACGATCTTCTAGCATGGCAATCCACTCTTTTTGTAATTGGTCTTGGTAATCAGAAATGATATATCCCTTAGCCTCATCTATGGTTTTATTTACTGAAGGTTGAAGTGACTCGAACTTCAAGAAGCTTTGAGTTTTATCATAGGTATTGACTTCTACTGCTGTAGTAGTGCCAATCTCCCATGCCAATCCTCTCACAATTTTAGCGCCGTCTCTTTCGAATGACTTAGTCGTATGACTAAGTACTTCTTCTTTCTTATTGAACTTAGCTAATACCTTTTCTGCAGGTTTTTTCTTTGCATACTTAACAATCTTAGCCATCAGATCTTCATCTAGGTTGTTCAAAGTGTAGATAGAGGTTTCAGCACGCTCTCTCCATTGATAACGATCCGCTATAGTCTTATGAAATTCAACCAATCCAATAGAGTCTTCGCTTGCTTTATCCCAGACCTCAATTTTTGTTGCTTCAAAGAGTAAAATACCCTCTGAATATTCTCGCATCAACGCTTTAAACTCTGGGTATTTTACCGGAAGTTGCATCTCCTCATATTTCAAGGTTTGGTCTCCTATAAAGTTGGTGAAAAGCACATCAACTGCATCGCTAATTGCAGTAGCTTTCCCCATTCTGATTCTATCTCTAGAGTTTTTCTTTAGGTATTCATTAAAGTCTCCAACAGTTATTACATAGTCTTCATTGAAAGTGACTAAAGTGTTTTCAGTACCTATATCTGTAGGTTTCCATTTGTAGGTCAAAAAGTTATCCCCAAGTGTTGCCGTATATGCTTGTAATGTTTGGGTATTGACCACCATATTATTTTCTTGTTGGATACGCTTGACCATGAGGTCTTTTGCAATTTGGAAGCGGGTATCTTTTTTAATATTAGCCTGAAGTTTACCTTTTACTAGATTGTAGTCTTGTACGCCTTTTTTGGAAATACGCTTTACGATATGCCAACCTGAAGGAGATTCGAATGGTTCTGAATACTGGCCATCTTCCAGTTCAAATACGGCATTTTCAAAATTGATATCATACTTATTAATCCCAAAGAAACCGATATATCCACCTTTGCCTTTGGTTTTGTCATCATCAGAATAAAACCTTGCAGCATCTTTAAATTCCATACCCGATTGTAATTTCGTGTATGCTTCATTAATAGTTAATTGGGCCTTCTCGTCACCTTCTCCAGCTTTCTTAACCCAGATATGTGCAGCTTCAACTTCACCTCTTGCAGGACGTCTAGAACCTATTTTTACTAGGTGATACCCTGCTTCAGAACGAATAGGGCCATGGTATACACCCAGCTCTTTTTCGTAAGCAATATTTTCTAGTTCATATAATCCGTTAGGGAAAGGTGCAGATACAAATCCGACATATCCTTTATTTCGTTTAGCCGAACGGTCCTCTGAGTATTTCGCAACTACTTCTTCAAAAGGTGCTCCGCTGGCTAACATGTCCTTAGCAGCCATTATTTTTTTGAATGCTGCTAGTGTATCCGATGAGCCAACAGTCACCAGGATATGACTAACTTCTACATCTTGTTTAGAACGATCATATACTTCCCGAGTAAGTTTTTCGGTAATTTCTTTATCTAAAAGATAGGAGTCAGCTAATTGTCTTTGATAACCCTCTAATTCTTTCTTTAAAGAAGTGATCGTGTCCAATTGCATTTCTTTAGCACGAGCTACTTTTAATTTGAATTTCTTGTACAAGTCTAAATATTCGTTCACTGATCGGATAGAATAATTAGCCTCATCACCATTCGTTTTTTCGTAGATGTATTGAAATTCTGAGACGCGTACTTCATCTCCATTTACAGTAAATAAAACAGGGTCTTTTCCCGTTTGTGCTTGTGCGCAAAATTGAAAAAGTGTTGCAAAAAAGATTGTCAAATAAATTCTGATGGTCATCTCGGTAATATTTATTTTGATACGCTTCAAAAAATAGACTCGTAAAATTAGCAAAATCGCTTAAATTAAAGAATTGGAAATCGTTTGACTAGCACTAGTCTTGAATATATTTCCTGCGAACTCTACTCGATATATTCGTTAGAGCTTCATAGGGTATAGTTTCTAGGGCTTGCGATAGTTTTTCAAGTTCAGATGTTTGGTCAAAAATAATTACCTCATCATTTACTTGAACTTGTTGCTCCCCGTTCAGATTGAGCATACACATATCCATACAAATGTTTCCTACGACAGGATATTGTTTCCCGCTGATTTTTAAGGAAAAACGCCCATTACCTGCTTTTCTTAAAAATCCATCTGCATAACCTATACTAACCGTAGCTATTAAACTATCCTCTACTAATTTCCCTTGTCGATTATATCCAATGGTTTCACTAGCTTGGACAGCATGGATGGCAGTTACCCTTGCTTTAAGTGCAAAAGCTAAGTTTAGCTTCTCTTTGAAACGGGTACTTTCACTTACACCGTATAGGCCGAGCCCTAATCGTACCATTTCAAATTGGTGTTGATTAAAGCGTTCAATACCTGCAGTATTAAGTATGTGTCTATCAAATTTATGTGGTATTTGTTCTTGTAGATGGCTAGTCATTGCTTCAAATCGTTTGATTTGTTGCAGTGTGAATTCATCATGGTTGGCTTGATCACTACTAGCCAGGTGTGACATAGCAGATCGAAGTACAAGATTTTTAGCTTCAGCATAAACTTGGATAAATGCATCTAATCCTTCCTCGGTAAAGCCCAGCCGATGCATACCAGTTTCAAGTTTTAAATGGAATCCATGCTTCTTGAGGCTTTGATCCGTAAGCGACTTAAAATGTTTAAACTGGCTTAAGTTGTGCATTTCTGGTTCAAGATTATACCGAATACACTGTTCCAATTCATCAACAGCTGCATTTAACACAAGTATAGGTGTTTGAATGCCTCCCTTACGTAGTTTGATCCCTTCGTCAACATATGCTACTCCAAAATAATCTACGTATTCTTGTTCGAGCATTTTGGCTATTTCAATATCACCACCGCCATAAGCCTCTGCCTTTATCATAACCAATAACTTAGTACTGGATTTGATAGACGCTTTATACACGTTTAAATTTTGTCGAATAGCATTCAGGTTGATTTCCAGGGTTGTTCTGTGGTTCTTGGCAGCTAAAAAATCAACTAGATCCTCGAATGCAAAAGCTCTAGCACCTTTAACCAATACACTACTCCTTTCTAGTTGTCGGAGATTAAATTGTGTTTTGAATACTTCCTTGGTTGGGTAAAAGGTGCAGTCTATTAATGCCTTTTCTAAGGCTGGTTTGAGTTTGAGTATAGCTGACCCTATCCCTATGAATTGATCGACTTTTGATAAAATAATGAGTTTAGCAAGCTCAGCGTAGACTTGGTCAATAGCCTTGAAATCGATTTGCATAAGATCAGATAGAATCAGTACTTTTTTACCTGTAGATTGATGTCTTACTAGATGTTGTAAGGCTACTGCTAATGCATCTGGGTCATTATTATAGGTGTCATTTATGATGCTAGATTGATACACTCCATCAATAATTTCCAAACGCATGGGAACACTCTTGATCTGTAGCAGTCCTTGTTGAAGTTCTCGTTGAAGTTGTGCAGTAGGGATTTCCCTTCTGAAATAGCAATAGATCAATATGGCTTGTAATCCATTGGAAATAGCTGCTTCATTTGTAAAAGGAAGCTGTAAGCATATTTTTTCTCCTCCTTTTTCCAGTTGAATGGAAGTAAATGAATCTTGAATTTCTATCTGTAGAAGCTGAAGAAAATCCGTTTCCTTTTGACCTAGTTCAATAGCTTTTGCTTCTGGACAAGATTTTTTTACTATGGAATAGGTGTCTTGATTTCTTTGATAGATAAAGATGTGACCAGCTTTTTCAAGGAGTAATAGTTTTTCAGCTAACTTTTCTGATCTGGATGCAAAACCTTCATCATGAGCTGCGCCTATGTTGGTCAAAATAGCATGGCTTGGCTGGAGTATATCGCAAAGGATATTCATTTCACCAACTTGGGAAATTCCCGTTTCAAAAATACCTAAGTCATGTGACTGATTAAGTTGAAGAATGGATAAGGGAAGTCCAAGCTTGGAGTTATAACTTTTGGGATTTTTGCAAACATTAAAGTGAGGCCTAAGCAGTATGCTTAACCACTCTTTTAAAGTGGTTTTACCATTACTACCAGTTATGCCGATTATAGGAATTTGAAACCTTTCGCGGTGGGCTTTTGCCAAGCTATGTAATGCCTCTAAACTATTTTTAACGATGATGAAAAGGCCCTTAGGATTTGTTTGCTGCTGATACCATTCTTCCTGAACCAAAAAGGTATGAATGCCTTGTTCATACACCGTAGATACAAATTCGTGTCCATCGTGATTCTCCCCTTTAATCGCAATAAATAGGGTGTCCTCAGATCCGATCAATTGCCTGCTATCCCAAGCTATATTACGAATTTGAATCTCTTTCGGTGGAAGTGCACTTAAGGCGCCCCCCATAAGTTTTGCTATGTCCTCAATGGAATAATCCAAGTGTTATAAATTATAGATCAAAACCAATATCGCTTCTAAAGTATTTGCCCTCAAAATTTATTTTATTGGCCATGTCCATAGATTGATTAACAGCCGCAGAAATATCTGTTCCAAAGGAGGTAATTGCCAGAACTCGCCCTCCATTGGTAAGAACTTCATCTCCCTGAGCTTTTGTTCCAGCATGGAATAATACACTATCTGTTTTCAAATCTAAACCAGACATCGTTTTCCCTTTTTCGTAAGCCTCGGGATATCCTCCCGATACCAACATTACTGTCGAAGCTGTTCTAGGGTCAAATTCAATATGCTGCTCACTAAGTGTACCATCTTTAAAGGCTGAAAAAAGATCGATGAGGTCGTTTTTAAGTCTAGGAATAACCACTTCAGTTTCAGGATCACCCATTCTACAGTTATATTCAATAACCATTGGTTGGTCCCCTACTTGTATCAATCCAAAGAAAATAAATCCGGTGTAGTGAATACCATCTTTTTGAAGTCCTTGAATGGTGGGCTCGATAATCTCGGCTGATACTTTTTGCATGAGTGCTTTATCAACAAAAGGCACCGGTGAAATAGCCCCCATGCCTCCGGTGTTGAGACCTGTATCACCCTCGCCTATTCGCTTGTAATCTTTGGCCTCTGGCAGGACTGCATAATCTGCACCATTGACTAGCGCAAAAACAGAAAATTCTATTCCATCAAGGAAGTCCTCAATCACCACTTTTTCACTAGCAGACCCAAATTTCCCATCCAACATTTGTGCTAATTCAGCTTTCGCTTCAGCTGGATCATTTAAGATTAAGACCCCTTTTCCTGCAGCTAGTCCGTCTGCTTTCAAGACTATCGGTGGAGTTAATGTATCAATGTACGCTTGTCCTTCTGCTAGATTTGCAGCAGTGAATTCCCGATATGCAGCAGTTGGGATATTATATTTTTCCATGAATACCTTAGAAAAGGCTTTTGAACCCTCTAATTGGGAAGCTTCTGCATTCGGACCAATGATAAGTAAATCCTTAAAAGTCTCTCGTGCTTTCAAAAAATCATAAATACCTTCTACAAGTGGTGCTTCAGGACCGACTACTAAAGTGTCAATTTGCTTGTCGGAAATAAATTGTGCTATTCCTTCAAAATCTAGCACATTTAGATCAACATTTATACCTACCTGATCTGTACCTGCATTACCCGGGGCAATGTATAAATGGGCACATTTTGGACTTTGAGACATTTTCCAAGCAAGGGTATGTTCCCTACCACCACTACCAAGCAAAAGAATATTCATGTGTTTTTGTTTACAAAGATAAAAGCACTTCCCATAAGAAGAATAATTGTGGCAATAGTTTTGTTGGAATTGTAGGAATTAGGATATTAGGTTGACATTCAAGTAGCATTCCTGCTCTTAAAAAGCAAATAACAATCAAATGATTAGATATTTAACGGGCCCAATTACCTACAAAACTCCACACTATATTGTAGTTGAAGCTGCAGGCGTCGGATATGAAGTAAACATCTCTATGTTTACCTATGCAAAGGTGGAGCCGCTCGAAAAGGTTAAAATTCTTACGTATTTACATATCAAAGAAGACAGCCACACACTATATGGATTTTATGAAGATGTGGAGCGTCAAATGTTTACTTTGTTGATTTCCGTATCCGGTATCGGGCCTAGTACTGCTCTGCTTATTTTTTCTGGTATGCGTCCCGATGAGGTGCAGCAAGCTATTCTCTCGGAGGACACGGCTGCTTTTAATCGAGTAAAAGGTATCGGACCCAAAACTGCTAAGCGAATTATTTTGGATTTGAAAGATAAGGTCAAAAAGCAGTTCGGGGATGTAGTAGTCAGCGCCTCTAGCCCTACTGGTAATCCAGCTCGTCAGGAAGCTATCTCTGCATTGATAGCCCTAGGTTTTAATCGAATTGCGGTACAGAAGGCAGTGAATAAAGTTTTAAATGAGCAGTCGGATGTTACTGAAGCTGAGGGTATTATACGTTTTGCTTTAAAAATATTGTCATAAAGAATATATATTACAGCCTTTATGGCATAAATCCTTGAAATATATTTAATACTACAATTTATAATAGAGTATAATGATATATTCATGTTTTCGATATAGAATCTAAAAGTAATTTACTTGACTTTTTTTATTCGTTAAGAGTAGACTAAATAGTAATAAAGCAAATTGTTTGGCATTAATAATTGGAATACTTGGATTAATAGTCCAATTTTGCACGCTGAATGATATACGAGAGGAGTCTATTTCTATAGTTTTAATATGAAAAAGTTTAAACTTTTACACCTGGTACTGATTGGTTCTTTTTTTATTGCCCTGGTTGAGTTAACTGCAAATAATAAGAAGCCTGAAAACCCATACGCAGATCTTGTAATAGAGAACACTGTTGTAGATACTTTTCCTGTAGAGGAACGGTACGAGGACTTTATCAATAGCTCTTCTTCCAACCCATTTGATTTAGCAGACCCAAAAGATGTAGAAAAAACGGTAGAATACGATCCAACTTCTAACCTTTATATCGTAACTGAGAAAATCGGTGACAACTATTATCGACCACCCACTTATTTAACCTTCAGCGAGTATTTAGATTATGTAGCTCAAAGACAAGAAGAAAGTTATTACGACTATCTTTTTGACTTACAAAATGGAGATGAAGAAGCTTTAAATAGCAGGGATCCAATGTCAAGGATACCAGTAGAGCAAAGTTTGATTGATCGACTATTTGGGGGTACAGATGTTGTTATTGAACCTCAAGGTTCAATTGATTTACAATTAGGGGTGCGGTATTCCAATAATGAAAATCCCAATATTCCTGTTACGCAACAGCGTTACACGAATATGCTATTTGATATGAATATCCAAATGGATGTTCAAGCAAAGATTGGGGATAAGTTAGACCTCTCTTTTAATTATAATCCGCAAGCTACTTTTGATCAGGATAATCCGATGAAGATCAATTATAACACGGATAATTTTAGTGAAGACGAGATCATTAAGAAAATAGAAGCAGGTACAGTTAGTTTACCCTTAAATGGAACTTTGATTCGGGGGTCAGAGGATTTAATGGGATTAAAAACAGAGTTGCAGTTTGGTAATTTAAGATTGACTGCTTTAGCTTCTTTAGACCGTACAGAGAAGAAGTCCATCACCATTGAAGGTGGGGCTCAATTCCAAGACTTCCAAGTATATGCAGACGAATATGATGAGAATAGACACTTTTTCTTATCTCATTATAACAGGGATGTTTATGAAGAGAATCTTAAGAACTTACCGCAGATTCAAACCTTGTTCAGATTACAGCGGGTAGAAATTTGGATTACGAATTCCAGTAACCTCACACAGAGTAGCCAGACTATTAAAGAGATTGTTGCTATAGCTGACCTAGGTGAACCTTCTAGAGCAAATATGACTCAATCAGCATCTCAAAATCCATTCATTCAGCCGCCTCTTGCTCCAGTTTATACCGATATAACAGGTCAACATGGACTACCAGATAATAATGCAAACCCTATTTATGATATCATTACTAGTAATCCAAATACTAGATTGGTAGAGTTTGCATTGGCAAATATGAGTGCTCCACCACTTAATTTTGAGCAGACTAAAGATTTTGAAAAGGTCTTAGCTAGGAAGCTGAATCCAAATGAATATTCATTTCATCCAGAATTAGGTTTTATTTCTGTGAATGTGAATGTTCGTCCAGATCAAATCCTAGCTGTATCTTATCAGTATAGTTATAAAGACAAGGTTTATCAGGTTGGACAGTTTTCAGAAGATAACCCATCTACAACAGGTAATCCTCAAGATCAAACGGTTCTATTTACTAAGCTTCTAAAAAGTACTACGCAAAGTGTCAAAGATCCTGCATGGGATTTGATGATGAAAAATGTATATAATATTGGTGCTTATCAAGCGAATAGAGATGAATTCGAATTTGATATTTTCTACCAAGATCCAGGTCGAGGAGAAAAAAGACACTTACCAGGTTCTAGTTTAGAAGGAAAACCCTTGCTGAATGTATTTAATTTAGATCAATTGAATACTCAAGGAGATCCTCGTTCAGATGGTGTTTTTGATTTTGTTGAGGGTATAACTATTCAAAGTCGTACGGGACGTGTAATATTCCCCGTCTTAGAACCGTTTGGTAAATTCTTAGCAGAAGAACTTGGGAATACTGCAGATAGTGCTGCTTTTGTATTCCAACAATTATATGATCAACCCAAGGTAATTGCACAACAGGCCGCTAATCTCAATCGATTCTTCATGAAAGGTCGGTACAAGTCCAATATTTCTTCAGAAATATCACTTGGAGCCTTCAATGTGAAAAAAGAGTCTGTAAAAGTTAGGGTGGGTTCCATAATATTGGATGAATCAGAGTATGAAATAGATGGTACTACAGGTAGACTTCGAATTTTGAATGAAGCTCGATTGCTATCAGGTGCTCCGATTACAATTGACTTTGAGAATACTAGTTTGTTTAGTATTAACAATAAGACTATGGTCGGCTTAAGAGCGGATTATAAGATGAGTGATAATCTGAGTATAGGAGGTACATATCTGCACTTGTTTGAACGACCATTTACACCGAAAGTAAATCTTGGAAATGATCCAATCAACAATAAGATTTATGGTTCAGATGTAAATTATTCTACTGAATCACCATTCTTAACCAGACTAGTAGACGGTATACCATTAATATCTACGAAAGAGGCTTCTAGTATCAATTTTTCTGCTGAAGCAGCTTACTTGAAACCCGGTCACGCTAGAGGTATTAATGAAAATTCAGGCGCAGAAAAAGGTGGTGTTGTATATATTGATGAATTTGAATCAGCGATTTCCTTTACGCAACTTGGAAGGGGATCTGCCAATAGATGGGCTATGTCCTCCGTACCAAGGGGGATGGAAAGAAATGGATTCCCATTCTTACCGGAAGGAGAATTAATCAACGATCGATTATCTGGCGTAAATAGGGCTTTATTGTCTTGGTATCAAATTGATCCAGCCTCTCGTTCGTCTAATACAACTAATCCATTTGAGGCTCAAATAACACAGCAGGAGGTATTTAAGAATGCCACCAATGCCAATGTATTTGAGGGAGCGAACTTCCAGACCTTTGATATTCTATATGATCCAAGAACAAGGGGTCCATATAACTTTGATGAACCATCTGGTACGCAATATTCAACAGGGGTAACTGGTGTAGCTCTTCGCGATCCAGAAACCCGAT